>NZ_AQPH01000049.1 GCF_000442515.1 Magnetospirillum fulvum MGU-K5
CCGTAACTTTTCTGAAAAGGCCCCTGCCCGCCCCCGGTTTGCCCGCTTAGTAATGCGGCGGTGGCGGCTCGTCCTGGGGCAGACGCTGCGAGCCCCCTGCCTCGATCTCGCCCAGGCGAGAACGCAGCCGCCGGATCTCGGCGGCCATCACATCGATCATCCGCCCCTGGCTGATCATCACGTCGGAAATCTCCTCGGCCATCCGCTCATGATGAGCAAGACGGCATTCGAGCGCGATCAGTCGGTCTTCCTGTGTATCGGTCATCATCCCTCGGGACATTAGAGTGCTCAGATCATAGTGCTGAGACTTAGCCCTGGCGATCAAGCGACCGCAGAGCGCGTTTGCAGATGCGGGCAGTGGCGGGGGTGACGCTCTCGGCCGACCATCGGGCACAGAGAGACCGCACCCAGTCCGGCCGATCCTTTCCGGAATCGTTCAGCCAATTCCCGACAGAGTCCTGCACATAGGGTGCGGGATCGGCCCGCAGTGGTTCGAGGATCGATAGGGCTTGCTCGGGCTTCTGCCGCAACGCCCCGATATGGGCGCACCAGACCCCGCGCGGCCGTGTCGCCTCGCTGGCATAGCGCCGCAGCCGTTCGGACGGTGCGGTCGTCCAAGTGGAGAGCTGCGCGATAGCGGTGTCGAGATCGGCGGCGACATGGGGCCGGACGGCCAGCCATGACCATTCCCGCACCCCGAAATGGGGATCGTCCGCGAAGGGATGGAGGCCAACGAGCCTGTCGCTCAGCGTCCAGCCTTCGGTCGTGCCGATCATGAAGCAGGCCCAGCCGCGCACAATATCCGACGGATGGTTGCGCATCGCGTCGAGTGCACTCATGCCGCGCCATGCCTGGATCAGCCGGGCGGCCAGCGCCATCCGGCGCGTGATCCCCTCCCCGGCGGCTTGCCGCAGTGCCGCCACGGCCGTCTCGCCGATGTCGGGAAAGGCGTTGCCCATCAGATCGGCAAAATCCACGGCCAGGCATTCGGTCAGAGTCGCGGCCTCGACGACGCCCTCATTCAACAAAGCAAGCCGTGACGGATCGAGACGAACGATCCCCTTGTTCGATGTCATGGCGAAACCTCGTATCGGACATTTGCCGTCTCCGTCTCAGGCGGATCGATGGTGCGCCGGACGTGGCGGAGAAGATCGCTCAGACGATCCAGGATTTTGTTCGGGTCGGACATCCGGCAAACTCGCATCTACGGTCCACGGACCGGGTGGGATGGATTGCCAATGTACGGCGCACGCCACAAATGAACAACGCGGCCGAGGGCAGCGCTCTGCAAGTCACTGATATATAATGAAGAAAGTTGGCCGGGGGACTAGGATTTTCCCAAGGCCGATACAGCCCCATTGTATTTCAATGGCTTAAGGCGGATGGCGCGCCGCGCTGAGGGACTGAAAGTAGCAAAATTCCGGGGCAGATTCTAGCTGAGCAAACCGGGTGTGCAGGGCCGATTGGTCGATCCTTCGCGGATGGGTGATGCAGCACATTGCTATTGCGGGGAACAGGTTTTACGCCTTCTCCGCCTCGCACGTTGGCGAATGGCGTCCCTTTCACCGTCCCCGGTTACTGCTCGGACGTAATCCCCGTAGATGAGTAAATTGAGAACGAGACACACCGTTTGCCAAGTAACCCTGACCGAAAGTGAAACTACAAAGAAAAGAATCACCGCGTAATATTTGGCAATGCCATGCCTTAGTTCTGAACTAATCATCTTAGTTTCGATACCCAAAGCGGCAACTGCCCAGAGAGAAATTGTGATGAGAATAACTAGTATTCCCAATTGGAATGGGTATACATATTCAACAAATCCACCAGGGTGTAGCAAGGATATCGATTTTATTTCCCTAGATAGGATTAGCGAGTGAGCGTTGCCTGCCCACGCTACCGAAACGGCGACAAAAATGGATACTAGCGGAAAGAGGACCGCACGTGACGCTTCAGTAATATCAATTTCGGCGACAAAGCCCAGCCCCAGGCCAACCAATAGGTCAACGATAAGCCACGACTGGACTAGGTTAGTCCAACCGGGTTTACCACCTGTTCCGAAAGCCAACCATCTCCAGAAGGAAGGTTGCCTAACTCCGCTTGTCATCCGATTGACGAATCCTGTCATAGAGGTTGCGTAGGGTAGAGATCACACCTTTAGCGTCCTGCTTTGGGTCAGCGTCACCAATATCATCAGTGACATAATTCTTGTTCAAATGCTTGTTAGTTGGCTTCGAGCCCTTCTTTGTTCTAACCCGCGCAGAAACATCTTGCCCAGTAGCAGCCGCATTTCTGACTATTGGTTCAAGCACGTCAATATCGCCACCCTGCTCCCCCTTAGCATCTTTCAGCGTTACGGCAGCTTCACCGAAGCTCGACGCCATAATGAAATCCTGAGTTGGCTTAACGAATAAACTTTCTGTGTCAATTATGTTCGGACGTGTGACGGTGAACCGGAAAGACTCGATCCGGTAGGCCTCCCTAAGCATCTTAATGAAACTTTCCGGATTTTTTATCGGGTCAATTTCTACATCGATTTGCCGCTCAGAAACCGCCTTACTGTTTTGCACCAGTGCTTTAAGGCGATTGGCAAGGCCACCTACTGACTGCGAAAGCTCAGGCTTGAGGAAGATTGCGCAAACCTCCAAATTAACATCTAGAATGATGTGGGTGGATACGGTTTCGTCTGAAAAGGCATCTTCAAAGTCGCCCTCCCGCACTGTCTCTTTGATTGCCTCTTGTCGTCGTCCTAGCTTGAAATACAGCCCATTGGCATCGAGGACCTCGACATTGCCAATTCGCCATTCCGCGTTCCTTGTCTGTAGAAGTGGTCGCTCGAGCAGCGCCTCCCTAAGAACGTCTTGAGCTGGTAAATCTTTTGGGAATAGGGGGACTTGGCGAGGCTTATGCAGCCGAAAGCGGAAAAGCTGAAAGCTTGACATTGTCACCCCTCACACAGGTTTCCCTCAAAAGTATATCTATAAGAAGGATGCCGTCTATAGCGGCTGCACCGAGTAGGGCGCTGTGCAGGTTAGGGGAGCCCTAAGCTTTTGATATGGCTGGCCGCGCGGGATGGACGGCTAATGTACGGCGCACGCCACAAATGAACAACGCGGCCGATGGCCGCGTTTGGGATGTCGTTGATTTCTGTGAAAGGCGCGATGGCTGGGGGACTAGGATTCGAACCTAGACTGGCGGAGTCAGAGTCCGCTGTCCTACCGTTAGACGATCCCCCAAGCGGTCCGTCGCGAGAGGCGCACCTTCTATCACGGGGGCGGGGTGGGTTCAAGACCGTTTTTCAACGTTTTTCGCCTTCGGTCAAGACGCGGGGTTTGGCCGAGCCGATCGTGCGGGGCATTCCCTGTGCCACCGGCAGATAGACTCGCCGCCCGTTCCGGCTTTCGCGCCCGGCGGCCCCGGCATAGATCTGCTTCGCCGCCTCGATCATCACCACGCCGCCGAACGCCTCGCACCAGCGTTGCCCGATCCGTTCCAGCGCCGGAGCGGTCCTGAGCAACATCGGCGTCGTGCATGGTGGCAGGAACAGCGCCGAGGCCCGGTGCAGCGGCGTAAACATATTGTCGCGCAGCAGCCGGGTCAGTTGCCCCATCGTGAAGGGTCGCCCGTTGCCGAACGGCGTGCGCTCCAGCCGTGACCAGATGCCGCGCCGGTTGGGAACGACAACGACCAGCCGCCCACCATCGGCCAGCACCCGCCACGCCTCGCGCATCACCACCCGCACCTGCTCGGCCCCTTCCAGGGTATGGACCATCAAGATGCGGTCGATCGAGCGGTCAGGCAGCGGCAGATCGGTTTCGTCGGCCAGAGCGGTCAGGCCCGGCCCGTCCGACGGCCAGGGCAACACGCCTTGGCTGGCGGGCATCAGCGCGATCACCCGCTCGGCCTCGCCCAGGAACACCCGCAGATAGGGGGTGGCAAAGCCCAGCCCGAGCAGGCGCAGCCCAGCGACATCGGGCCAGAACACCCGGATTTGCCGCCCGATCAGCCGCCGTGTCGTCTGCCCCAACCCGGTCGCGTAGAAATCGCGCAGATCGACGACATCGCTCCACATCGGCGTACAGGTCAGCCCATCGGTCATTCCCGACATCCTCCGTTTCCGAACCACGCCCCATCACGATAGGCGTTTCGTCGCAGCGGTGCTACAACGGCCCCATGTTCTTCCGCACGAGGGCATCATGGCCAAGCTCGTCGTCGAGATCGTCCCCGTCCTGACCGACAATTATGTCTATCTGCTCCACGAACCGATTAGCGGTGCCACCGCCGCCATCGATCCCGGAGCCGCCGCCCCGGTGCTGGAGCGGCTGGCCGCCCGTGGCTGGAGCCTCAGCCACATCCTGCTGACCCACCATCACGGCGACCATACCGGCGGCACCGCCGATCTGGTCCGCCAGACCGGCTGTGCCGTGGTCGGATCAGGGCGCGACGCCTCGCGGCTGCCGCCGCTCGATGTCGAGGTCGGCGGACGCGACACTTTCATGCTAGGGTCGGCGGCGGCGATGGTGCTGACGGTGCCGGGGCACACCACCGACCACCTCGCCTACTGGTTCCCCGACAGCCACGCTTTGTTTTGTGGCGACGTGCTGTTCTCGCTCGGCTGCGGACGGTTGTTCGAAGGGACCGCCGCCGAGATGTGGGCCTCGCTGTGCAAGCTGCGTGACCTGCCTCCCGAGACGCTGGTCTATTGCGGCCACGAATATACCGCCGCCAACGGACGCTTCGCCCGTCTGGTCGAGCGCGACAACCGCGCCTTGCTGATCCGTCTCGAAGAAATCGAGGCCCAGCGGGCCAAGGGCAAGCCGACCCTGCCCAGCACCATCGCCAGCGAACGGGCCGCCAACCCGTTCCTGCGCGCCGATGAACCCGCCGTCGCCCGTGCGGTGGGGATGGAGCCCGGCACCGACCCGGTGCGGGTGCTGGCCGAGCTGCGGCGGCGCAAGGACGTGTTCTGACTCGAAGCCCCGCCTTAAATGCCCGCCTGGACCAGGCTGTCGCCGGAGATGTCGGCGATTGTCCTGGCCCCGGTGAGAGTCATCGCCACCCGCATTTCCTTGGCGATCAGATCGAGCAGGGTCTCGACCCCGCGCTGCCCCTCGGCGGCAAGAGCATAGGCATAGGCCCGGCCCAGCATCACCCCGTCGGCCCCAAGGGCGAGCATCCGCACCACGTCGAGGCCGGAGCGAATCCCGGAATCCGCCAGAATAGTCAACTTGCCTTTGACCGCATCGGCAATCGCCGGCAAGGCGCGAGCGGACGACAACACCCCGTCAAGCTGGCGTCCGCCATGGTTCGAAACCACGATGCCGTTGGCACCGAACCGCACCGCGTCACGGGCGTCATCGGGATCAAGGATGCCCTTGATCACCATCGGACCCTGCCAGAAATCACGAATCCATTGCAGGTCGGCCCAGCCGATCGACGGATCGAAGTTCGACCCAAGCCAGCCGACATAATCGTTGAGTTTGGTCGGCTGTCCACGAAAGGCCGAAATGTTGCCCAGATCGTGCGGTCGCCCGTTAAGGCCGACATCGAAAGCCCAGGCCGGATGCAGCACGGACTGGATCATCCGCCTCAGCCCCGCGTGAGGACCGGACATCCCGGAATGAGCATCGCGATAGCGCGCCCCCGGCACCGGCATATCCACCGTGAACACCAACGTGCGGATGCCGACCGCCCAGGCCCGCTCCAGCACGTTGCGCATGAAGCCCCGGTCCTTCAAGACATACAACTGGAACCAGATCGGGCGATCGACCTGGGCCTGAACCTCTTCGATCGGGCAGACCGACACGGTGGACAGGGTAAAGGGAATGCCTTTGCGGGTCGCGGCCCGAGCCGCCTGGACCTCGCCCCGGCGCGCATACATCCCGGTCAAACCGACCGGAGCAAGGCTGACCGGCATCGCCAGATCCTGGTCGAACAACCGGGTCGAGATGTCCACCTCGCCGATCGCCTTTAACACCCGCTGCCGGAGCGCCAGGTGCGCGAGGTCTTCGACATTGCGACGCAGGGTGACCTCGGCATAGGCACCGCCGTCGATGTAATGGAACAGGAACGGCGGCAACCGCCGCCGCGCCGCTTCCCGGTAATCCAGTGACGAGGAAATGATCACGATCCTGGCCTCCCTGCGCGTCACCCCGTTTCAGCGGGACCGCTTTGGTTTCAGACCAGGATCAATGCGTAAAACGCATATGTCAAATGCGAAAAGGCCGACACTCGACCGGCCTCGCGGTGCCAAACAGCACCGCCAGGACCGCCCGAGAGTGACGTATTCTTAGGGCTTCATCACCAGCGCCACCGCCAGAGCGGCGGCAATCGCCCACGGCAACAGCGAGACCAGCGGACGACGCCTGCGCTGATCGCCGAAGATCGCCCGCACCGTGTCAGGATGAAGCCGCAGCCCCTGGCCCGACATCATCGCCTGGGTGCGCTCGGCCTCCTGCAACAGACGCGGCAGGCGCTCGATCGAGGTCAGCACGGTACCGACCGCCTCGCGGACGCGGGCTTCCGGCCCCAGATGCGCGCGCATCCAATCCTCGATCAGCGGCTGGGCCAACAGCCACATATTGACGTTGGAATCGAGGTTGCGGCCCACCCCTTCGGCCACCAGCATGCTTTTCTGCAACAGCAGAAGCTGGGGCTGAGTCTCCATCTCGAAGGTCTCGGTGATCTGGAACAATTGTCCCAGCAGCCGGGCAATCGAGATTTCTTGCATCGGACGGCCCAGGATCGGCTCGGCGATCGAGCGACAGGCCTGGGTGAATGCGTCGATCGACTGATCGGCGGGAACGTAACCGGCGGCGAAATGGACTTCGGCCACCTTGCGATAATCGCCGGAGAGGAAGCCCAGCAGCATCTCGCCCAGGAAGCGACGGGTCGGCTTATCGACCCGGCCCATGATACCGAAATCGACCGCGACCAGATTGCCGTCGGCATCGACGAACAGATTGCCCGGGTGCATATCGGCGTGGAAGAAGCCGTCGCGGAACACCTGATGGAAGAAGGCCCGCGCCGCTTTGCCCAGAATCTCGATCGGATCGTGCCCGGCCCGCAGCAGCAGGTCGCGCTCGTCGACCGGAATGCCGTGAACCCGCTCCAGCGTCATCACCCGCCGGGCGGTGCGCAGCCAATCGACCTGCGGCACGCGGAAGCTGTCATCGTCTTGGAAATTCTCGGCCAGTTCGGCCGCCGCCGCCGCTTCGAAGCGGAGGTCCATCTCCAGCGCGATCGAATCCTCGAAGGTCTTGACCGTCTCAAGCGGCTTCAACCGGCGCAGACGCGGCACGGTCCGCTCGGCCCCTTCGGCCAGCCAGGTCAACAGTTCGATATCGCGGCGGAACTTGGCGTCGACGCCGGGGCGCAGCACCTTGACCGCGACTTCGCGGCCGTCGAGGGTGACGGCGAAATGGACCTGAGCAATCGACGCCGCCGCAACCGGAACATCGTCGAAGCTGGAATAAAGGCTGCTGATCGGCGCGCCCAGTTCCTCTTCGATGATCCGCCGCGCCTCGGCGGCGGGAAACGGCGGAAGCTGATCCTGCAACCCCGACAGATCGGCGGCCATCTGCTCGCCCAGCAGATCGGCGCGGGTCGACAGCGCCTGCCCCAATTTAATGAAGGACGGTCCCAGTTCGGTCAGTGCCGCCGTCAGTCTCTGGCCCGGCCGCAGCCCCGCCTCGGCCTTGCGGCGGCGGCGGGAGCGCGGAATAAGCCGTACCTTGAGCGGCCAGGACAACAGCCGGGCCAGCGGAAAGGCTTCTTCGATCAGGAACAGCGCATCGTGACGCGCCAGAACCCGAGCAATCGAAACCAGACGATGGAGGTTGCGCCCTGCTCTGATCACACGCGCCAGCCGGAATGAATGGCTGCGATACCGGCCGACAGATTCCGCACCGTCACCCGTTCGAACCCGGCGTCGCCGATCATCGCGGCCAGCTCGCCCTGGGGCGGGAACTTGCGGATGCTTTCGACCAGATACTGGTAGGCGTCGCGGTTTCCGGTCACCAGTTCGCCAACGCGCGGCAGCACGTTGAACGAATAGGCGTCATAGGCCTGCTTCAACCCCGGCACGATCACATGGCTGAATTCCAGGCACATGAAGCGCCCGCCGGGCTTCAACACCCGATAGGCCTCGGCAATCGCGTTTTCCCAATGGGTCACATTGCGCAGACAGAAGGCGATGGTATAGCGATCGACGCTGCGGTCGGGAATCGGCAGGGATTCGGCGTTGCCGCACACCCAGGTCACACCCGACGACAGATTGCGGTCAACCGCACGGTCGCGACCGACCGCCAGCATCTCGCGATTGATGTCGCACACCGTCACCTTACCGCCGCCGCGCTTCTTCCAGCCGAAGGCGATATCGCCGGTGCCGCCGCCGACATCGAGCAGGACCTGATCGGGGCGCGGACGCAGCATGTCGAGGAAGGTGGACTTCCACAGACGATGGATGCCGACGCTCATCAGGTCGTTCATCAGATCGTACTTGCCCGCGACCGAGTCGAACACGTCGCGGACCAGGGCAACCTTGTCCTCTTCGGCCACGGTGCGGAAGCCGAAATGGGTGGTGCCGGTGGGGTGGTTGTGAGGGTTATTCGTCGTCATGGGGCGGCACGATAGACCAAGTGCGCGAAGCGCGCGAGGGGGATGTGAGGGGGGAACCGCAGATTCCCCCCGAGAACGCGGTTACAGCCGCCACGACCTCAGCCCGGCGGGCAGGTCGAGATCGCGCCACATCCCCTTGATATCCGCGACAAGACCGCCGGGGGACAGCAGCGCGGTGAAGGCTTCGCCGGTGAAGGCGGCATAGGGGGCATGCGCCACCGCTCCGACCACACACTGATAATTACCCGCGCCGTCCAGGCTGGGCATCAGCGTCTCGCCATATTCGTGCTTGGCCTCGTCCGGATCGGCATAGGGGTCGTGGACATCGACCTGATGGCCGAGGTCGCGCAAGCTGCGGATCACATCGACCACCTTTGAATTGCGCAGATCGGGGACGTTCTCCTTGAAGGTCAGACCCAGCACCAGCACTCGCGCCCCGGGAGCAAGACCGGCGGATACCCGCTCGGCGATCCAGCGACCCATGCTGTCGTTGATCCGACGACCAGCCAGAACGATCTCGGGATGGTGGCCGTGATCCTGGGCACAGCGGGCGAGGTAGAACGGATCGACCCCGATGCAGTGGCCGCCAACCAGACCCGGCTTGAAATTGAGGAAGTTCCACTTCGTCGCCGAGGCGTCGAGCACGTCGTGGATCGAAATCCCCCCCAGCGCCTGGAAGATCATCGTCACTTCGTTGATGAAGGCGATGTTGATGTCACGCTGAGCGTTTTCGATCACCTTGGCCGCCTCGGCAACCCGGATCGAGGCCGCTTCGAACACCCCGCCGCTGGTGACGCGGCCATAGACACGCGACAGCAGCGCGGTGACCTCGGGGGTCTGCCCGGCAACGACCTTGGTGATGCGATCGACGGTATGTTCGCGGTCGCCCGGATTGATCCGCTCGGGGCTGTAGCCAAGGAAGAAATCGACCCCGCATTTGAGGCCCGAAATCCGCTCCAGTTCGGGGCCGCAGATATCTTCGGTGACGCCGGGATAGACCGTGCTTTCGAACACCACCACCGCGCCCTTGCCGATCGCCTGGCCGACGGTGCCGCAGGCGCTCATCACCGGACGCAAATCGGGTTCGTTATTGGCATCGACCGGAGTCGGCACGGTGACGATGAACACATCGAACCCGGCAATCGCGGCAGGATCGGCGGTCAGCTTCAGCGTGCTGGCGCGCAACCGCGACGGCTCGACCTCGTCGGTGCGGTCATAGCCGCGCTGAAGCTCGGCAATACGCGACGTGGAGATGTCGAGACCGATGGTCGGGAAATGGCGGGCCAGGGTCACCGCCAGGGGCAGACCGACATAGCCAAGACCGACAACGGCAACGCGAATGGGGGTAGACATGAGGATTACCCTCGCAGAGATGCGAAAAAAGGGACTTTCGCCACACCCCGCCGCCGCTGTCAACGTTAGAGCGGCGGGACGGCGGTCGATTCGGGGAGCACGACGGAGCCGCCAATACCCGCCGGTTGCTCGAATCCGCGTCTTGCCGCAAGATAAGGTCGCGCCCCGGACGTGCCGCGCGGGCCAGGATGTGGGGATCACACCGACATGTCGTTGCCAACCGTCATCGGGTTCATTCTCAGCCTGCTGCTTTTCCTTGGCGCCATCGCCCTGTCGACCTCGAATGTGCGGATTTTCCTGCACCTGACCGGGTTCATGATGGTGATCGGCGGTACCCTGGCCGCGACACTGGTCGCGTTCGAAGCCCGCTACGTCAAGCAGGCGCTGGGGCTGCTGCGGGCGATCTTCTTTTCACCCAAGGTCGCCCGCGAAATGCTGACCAACGAGGTGGCCCGGGTGATCCGCTGGGGCTATCTGGTGCAAAAGGGCGGGATCACCGCGCTGGAATCCGACACCCGCAGCATCAAGAACCAGGATTCCTTCCTCGCGTTCGGCGTCAATCTGGTGATTACCGGCTATACCGGGGCCGAAGTGCGGCAATTGCTGGAAAACCAGATCGAAACGACGTTCCAGCGTCAGATCGTCCCCACCGACATCCTGAAATACATGGCCAGCAACGCCCCGGCCTTCGGGATGATGGCGACTCTGGTCGGTCTGGTGGTGATGCTCGACAACATGGGCACCGATCCGTCGAAACTGGGACCGGGGATGGCGGTCGGCCTGCTTGGCACCCTTTACGGCGTGCTGTTCGCCCGAATGGTGCTGACCCCGGCGGCGAACAAAGCGCATCAGCGTGAATCGATCATCCGCTTCCGCAATATGCTGGTAGCGGAAGGACTAGCCCTGCTGGCCGAACGCCGCAGCCCCCGCTTCATCCAGGACGCGATGAATTCCTATCTCGATCCCGCGATCCATTTCGACATCGACAAGATCAGGCGATAGAGCGGGAGGGCCAGGGTGATGAGCCGGTTCGAAAAGAAGAACGAAGAGCCGCTGGAGGACTGGCTGCTCTCCTACGCCGACATGATCACCCTGGTGATGGCCTTCTTCATCATCCTGGTCTCGATGTCGAAGATCGACGCCAACAAATACGAAGAAGTGCAGTCGGGAATGGCCCGCGACATCGGCAACCGCGAGGTCACCAAGCCGCTCCAGGATTTGCGCAGCGAGCTGCTGGGCGCGATCGCCGGGGCCGGTGTCGATGAATCGGTTGATATCGGGCGCGATGATCGCGGCGTTGTGCTCAACCTCGCCAGCGGAACGATGTTCCAGCCCGGATCGGCCGACATCCGCCCCGAAATCCGTCCGGTGATGAAAGAGATCGCGACCACCCTGGGCCAGCCGCGCTTTACCGGCTATCAGATCGAAATCCAGGGCCACACCGATGACACTCCGGTCCGCACCCCGCAATTCCCCAGCAATTGGGACCTGTCGGTGGCGCGCGCCCTGGCAACGCTAAAGCTGTTGAACGAACTGGGGGTCGATCAGGCGCGAATGAAGATCGCCGCTTATGCCGATACCGCGCCGCGTGTTCCCAACCGCAGCGACACCGGGCGGCCCTATCCGGAAAATCAGGCGATCAACCGCCGGGTCCAGATTCACGTCTATCCGCGCTAAACCCTATCGCCGCCAGGAATCGATCACGATTTTCTGCCCGTGGACCGGCATACGGTAGAGGTGGCGCTGGCCCTTGACGGTCAGCGAGGCCTCGAACATATGCGGCGCGCAGCTATTGTCGGCGAACATGTCCCAGTGACAGGGGATCGCCACCGCCGGACCGACGCGACGGATCAACTCGGCCGCCTGCCAGTGCGACAGATTGCCATAGCCGCCATTGATTGGAACACACACCGCGTCGGGAAGATGCTTCAGCCCGGCCTCGGCCAGCAGATCGCACCAGCCGGTATCGCCGGTGATCCACAATTTCGGCCCGCTGCCCGCCTGGATCAGCAGGCCGATATGGGTCAGGTCGCCCGCATCGGTGGGTAAGGCAAAGGTAGCGGTCAGGCGCAGATCGCCCCGTTCGATCACCCGGTTGGGCCACAGGATCTTGCACCGCTCCTCATCGATCCCGGCCTGGGCGAACACCGTCTGGGTATCGCCCGGTCCGGCAAAGCCGCGCACCCGCCCCGAGGCGGCGCAGGGGGCCAGGGTCTCGGGATCGGCGTGATCGTGGTGGGAGTGGGTACAGACCAGCAGATCGGCGGCCAGTTCGACCGGCGTGATCGGCACGGGAACCTGACGGGTAAGGTTCAGACCACGCCAGGACGGATTGCACGAATCCGACAGATAGGGATCGACCGCCAGCACGGTTCCGCCCGGCGATTTGACGATCCAGCCGTTCTGGCCGAGGAACCACAGAGCAAGGCTATCCGGTTCGACTGATGTCTCGCGGATTTCGGCCATCAACCCCGACATGAACGCCCCCGATCCAGCCAAGCGTGGCTAGTATCGGACCGAATACGAGCGGTTCCAAGCGAAAGGAACGCCCTAATCGTCGTGCATACCTCGGCGAGAGATCGGCATGTCGCGATGGATGTAAGCGCTCATCACCAGCCCCCAGCCGAACAGCAACGACAGCATCGCAGTGCCGCCGTAACTGATCAGCGGCAACGGTACGCCCACCACCGGGACCAGCCCCATCACCATCGCGATATTGATGAAGAAATAAAGGAAGAAGGTGGTGGTGATCCCCAGCGCCATCAGCCGCCCGAACTGCGAGCGGCAGCGCAGCGCGATGGCATAACCGAAGGCGACCAGCATCACATACAGCGCCAGCAGGACCAGCCCACCCATCATCCCCCATTCCTCGGCGAACATGGTGAAGATGAAGTCGGTCTGTTTTTCGGGCAGGAAGTTCAGACGGCTTTGGGTGCCGCCCATATAGCCCTTGCCGAACAGCCCGCCCGAACCGAGCGCGATCTTCGATTGGGTGATGTGGTAGCCCGCCCCCAGCGGATCGTCCTCGGGATTGAGGAAGATCAGCACCCGCTTTTTCTGGTATTCGCGCAGGAATTCCCAGGCGAGTGGAATCGCCGACAGGCCCGAGATCGCCACCAGGGCGAACTTCCACATCCGCACCCCGGCCATGAAGAACACCGCCCCGGCCGACATCACCAGCATCATCGCAGTCCCGAGATCGGGCTGCTTCATCACCATCGCGGCGGGCAACAGCACCATGATCAGCGGCGGAATGAGAAACAGCGGGCGGCCGATCTCCTGAAGCGTGGCGCCGTGGAAATAGCGGGCCAGCGCCAGGATCAGGGTGATCTTCATGATTTCCGAGGGCTGGAGCTGGATAAAGCCCAAATCGATCCAGCGTTGTGCCCCCATGCCGACGGTGCCTTTGATCTCGACCAGCAGCAGCAGCACGGCGGCAACAACATAAAAGATGTAAGCGTTGCGGACCCAGAAGCGCAGATCGACCATCGCCACCGCGATCATGATCGACAGACCGACGACGAAGCGGACGATCTGCTTCAACGCCCACGGTTCCAGCGAGCCACCGGCGGCGGAATACAGCGTGGCAAAGCCGATGCAGGCGATCGCGGCCAGCAGAGCGATCAGCGACCAATTAAGCTGAAGCAGCTTTTCCCGCAGCGACATTTCGGTGCGGTTCAGCCGTAGCGGCATCCGGGGCAGGTTGAGCATCAGAACCTCCGGAAATCGGGCGGCGGCTCGGGCGTGCCGTTCGCTTCGGTGGAGACACGGGCCAGATCCCGCTTCTGCACTTCCAACATGATGTCGCGGGCAATGGGCGCGGCGACCGCCGACCCGCCGCCGCCATGCTCGACCACCACCGCGATCGAATAGCGCGGATTCTCCTCGGGCGCATAGGCGACGAACAAAGCGTGGTCGCGTTCCTTCCACGGCAATTGTTCGTTCTTCTTCACCCCGCTCTCGCGCTCGCGCATCGTGATGCGGCGGACCTGGGCGCTGCCGGTCTTGCCCGACAGCCACATTCCTTCCTGGGTGATGCGGGCCTTGTAGGCGGTGCCGCCCGGTTCGTTCGACACCGCGAACATCCCCTTTCGGACCAGCGCCAGCGACTGGCGCGACACTTCCAGGCTGGGCCATTCGGGCTGCGGCCGGGGATGGACGCTTTTCTCGATGATCTGATCGCGGGCGACGTGGGGCACCACGGCATAGCCGCCATTGGCGATGCGGGCGGTCATTACCGCCAGCTGAATCGGGGTGGCGGTGACATAGCCCTGACCGATCGCGTTAATCAACGTCTCGCCGGGATGCCACGGCTGCTTCAGCGCCTTGCGCTTCCAGGCACGATCAGGGATCAGGCCGGGCCGCTCGGACGGCAGATCGATTCCGGTCTGGGTCCCCAGCCCGAAGCGGCGGGCCATTTCGGCGATCTTTTCGAACCCGACCCGGCGGGCGACTTCATAGAAATAGACGTCGCAGGAATTTTTCAGCCCGCTGATCAAATCCTGCGAGCCGTGGCCTTCTTTTTTCCAGCAATGGAACTTGATGCTGCCCAACTGCATGTGGCCGGTGCACAGCACCCGCATATCGGGGGTGATATCGCGGGATTCCAGCGCCGCCAGGGCGGTCAGCAGTTTGAAGGTCGAGCCCGGCGCGAATTGTCCGGCGATCACTTTGTTGGTCAGCGGCGAGCGCGGATTGGTGGTCAGATCCTTCCACTCGTCATTCGACAGGCCGCGATTGAACGAATTGGGATCAAACGAGGGGGTCGAGGCCATCACGATGACATCGCCGGTGAGGATATCCATCACCACCACCGCCGCGCTCTCGTCGCCCAGGCGCTGGGCGGCATATTGCTGCAAGCGGATATCGAGGGTCAAATTGAGGTCGATCCCCGGCTCGCCTTCCTTGCGTTCCAGCTCGCGGTGAATGCGCCCGACCGAATTGACCTCCAGAGAGGAGGTCCCGGCCCGGCCGCGCAGCGCCATGTCGTAGACCTTCTCGACACCGCCCTTGCCGATGCGAAAGCCGGGCAATTCCTCCAACGGATCGTCGGTCAGGTCGTTTTCCGACACCGCCGCGACATAGCCCAGGATGTGCGCCCCCAGGCTCTCCATCGGGTAATAGCGGCTCTGGCCGACATCGATGATGATGCCGGGCAGATCGGGGGCATTGACCTCGACCCGCGCCACCTCTTCCCAGGTCAGATTTTCACGGACACTGACCGGAACGAAGCGGCGGCGGCGGCGGGCTTCCTTGTGGATGCGGGCGCGCTCGCTTTCGCCGATCGGGATGATCTTGGCCAGCGCATCGAGGGTGTAATCGAGCGACGGCGTCTGCTCGGCCACCACCATCACCCGGTAATTCTGCTGATTGATCGCCATCGCGACGCCGTTGCGGTCGAGGATCAACCCACGCGGCGGAGCCAGCAGGCGGGTGGTGATGCGGTTATCCTCGGCCTGCATCGCATATTTATCAGCCTCCATCACCTGGAGGTAATACATCCGCGCCGCCAGCCCGACGACCAGGGTCGCCTTGCCGCCGGCCAACATCATCGCCCGGCGCGAGAACAGCTTGGCACGGTCATTATCGTGATACATCGGGCGTCTAAACGTCCAGCAGGAAGGCCATCTGGGTCCGTGCCAACACCCAGGTGAGCAGCGGGAAACAGCACAGCGTCATCAGATATTCGAACAGGACCGGCGCCGGATCGACGACCCGGCCGACGATCAGGGTCACCAGCAGCCAGTCGAGCGCGATCGCTCCGGCGGCAAGCAGGCCGAACGCCCACCATGTCACCGCAAAGGATTTGCCGAGAAAGAAGCGGCGTTGCGCCGCCGCCGTGCCCTGGACCAGCAGCAGCACCAGAGCGTTGGCGCCCAAGGGCGTTCCCCCGACGATATCGCCCAGAAGGCCGATCGCGAAGGCCAGCCAGGCGGGCAGCAGATCGGGACGGTAGATCGCCCAGTAATAGACCCCCATCAGCGGCAACATCGGAGCGATGTCGGCAAAGGCGGTCAGCCGGGTCGGCACCACGGTAATCAGCAGCAAGAAGATGGTGGCGGTCGCCGGGATCAGATGACGCACCCAGGTGTCCATCCGGACCCAGACCGAGGATTTCACTCCTCCCTCCCCCGCCGACGGCGATCGGGGGGAGCGCGCTCGAACGGTAGAATGCCGCCCAGGCCGTAATCGACGATACTGACGAATTCAAGCTGGTGGCGACGGGCGAACGGTTCGACCCGATAGCCGCCCTCGCCCACCGAGACGACGACGCCGACCGGCAGTCCGGGCGGGAATGCCGCTCCCGACGACGAGGTCACCACCCGGTCGCCGACGCTGATCGCCGGATTGCCGACGATATAGTTCAACCGGGGCCGCGCCGAATTGTCGCCGGTCAGGATGGCGCGGGTCCGGGTCGATTCGATCACCACCGGAATGCGGGCATTGATGTCGGTGATCAGCAGCAGCCGCGACGACCGGACGCCCACCTCGGCGATATGGCCGACCAGAGCCTCGCCCGACATCACCGCCTGCCCCTTGCGCACGCCATCGCGCGAGCCTGCGGCCAGCAGCATCGAATGGCCAAAGGCCGAGCCGAGATCGCCAATAACACGGGCGGTGACAAAAGCGGGATCGGGATCGGGAACGACGTTGAGTTGCTGGTGGAGCACCATCGTCTCGGTCTCCAGCCGCCGCGCCACCGTCTGCCAGCGCATCAGGCGGGCGTTCTCTTCGCGCAGGCGGGCGTTCTCGGCCCGCAGATTGGCCAGTTCGTGAATGCCCGAGGTCACCCGGGCCACGGTGGCGGCGGGACGGGCCATCGCCTCCAGCATCGGGGCCAGGGCATCGACGACCAGAACGCGGGTTTGTTCGACCAGAACGATATCGGCCTTGCCCAGCATCATCAGGGCAAAAGCCGACACCGCCAGCATCAAAAAGGCGAAGCGATGCGCAAGTAGCCTCAACGTCGCGAGACGACCTGCCGCACTCGACTGCTTCACCTCGATCCTCCGTGACGAGAGCCCTGCCGTCGTCAACCTGAACGACGGCAGCAGACCCTACACCAATAAACCTAGTACATGCTGGTCAGCACGTTCTTCAACTTCGGCATTTCTTCCAGGGCGCGGCCGGTGCCCAGCGCAACGCAGGACAACGGATCGTCGGCGATCGAAACCGGCAGGCCGGTCGCGTGACGCAGGACGTAATCGAGATTGGCCAGCAGCGCACCGCCGCCGGTCAACACGATGCCCTTATCGACGATGTCGGCAGCCAGTTCGGGCGCGGTGTGCTCCAGGGCGACCTTGACCGCCTCGATGATCGCACCGACCGGCTCGGCCAGGCTTTCGGCGATTTGGCGCTCGCTGATGATCAGTTCCTTGGGAACGCCGTTCATCAGATCGCGGCCCTTGATCTCCATCGTGCGGCCTTCGCCATCCTCGGGCGGGCAGGCGGAGCCGATTTCCTTCTTGATCCGCTCGGCCGAGCCTTCGCCGACCAGCAGATTATGATTGCGACGGATGTAAGCGATAATCGCCTCGTCCATCTTGTCGCCACCGACGCGGACCGAACGGGAATAGACGATACCGCCCAGCGACAGCACCGCGACCTCGGTGGTGCCACCGCCGATATCGACCACCATCGAGCCGGTCGGTTCGGTGACGGGCAGACCGGCACCAATCGCGGCGGCCATCGGTTCCTCGATCAGGAACACGCGACGGGCCCCGGCGCTTTCGGCCGATTCCTGAATGGCGCGGCGTTCGACCGCGGTCGAGCCGGAGGGAACGCAGACGATCACCAGCGGGCTGGCGAAGGAGCGACGGTTGTGAACCTTGCGGATGAAATGCTTGATCATTTCTTCCGCGACCTCGAAATCGGCAATGACGCCGTCGCGCAGCGGACGAATCGCCTGGATGTAACCGGGGGTACGCCCCAGCATCATCTTGGCCTCGTCACCGACGGCGAGCACTTTTTTCTTGCCCTTTTCATCGGCAATAGCCACCACGGACGGCTCGTTGAGCACGATGCCGCGTCCCTTGACATAGACCAGGGTGTTGGCGGTCCCCAAATCAATGGCCATGTCGGCCGAAAACCACCCCGTCAGGTTCGGAAACATAATCCCTCGCTCGAGCATCCGATGTCGTTCATGTCGCGCCCCCGAAAGGCCCGTGCCCCCGGTGTCGCAGGTGTTTCATATGTCCCTGATGGCCGCTGCTATATCATGCCGTGAGCGCGTCGGGGGCGGTTTTTTGCCGCTTGACCACAAGTTTGTTCAAGGCATTGACATAAGCGCGGGCCGAGGCAACCAGAGTATCCGTTTCGGCACCTTGGCCATTGACCGTCTTACCGTCCTCTTCAAGCCGCACCGTCACCTCGGCCTGGGCGTCGGTTCCCTGGGTCACGGCGCTGACTTGATAGAGCTGCAAGCGCGCGTCGTGCGGCACCAGGGCCTTGATGGCGTTGAAGGTGGCATCGACCGGACCGTCGCCGGTGGCGCGGACCTGACGGACCTCGCCATCAATGCTCAGTTCCAACTCGGCCGAAGGGGGACGATGGCGGGTGCCGCACAGCACTTCCAGCGACACGAACTTAATCGTGTCGTTACCGCGCACCACCGCATCATCGACCAGAGCGACGATATCCTCGTCAAACACGTCCTTCTTGCGGTCGGCCAAATCTTTGAAGCGGGTAAAGGCATCTTCGATCGCGCTGTCAGCCAAGTCGTAGCCCAGGTCGCGCAGCTTGGCGCGGAAGGCGGCGCGGCCGGAATGCTTGCCCATCACCAGACTGGACCGGACCAGACCGACCGAATCCGGGGTCATGATCTCGTAAGTCTGGGCGTTCTTCAGCACCCCGTCCTGATGGATGCCGGATTCGTGGGCAAAGGCGTTCTTGCCGACAATCGCCTTGTTCGGCTGGACGGCAAAGCCGGTGATGGTCGAGACCAGCCGGGAAATGCGGGTAATCGCCTCGGTGCGGATGCCGGTGTGATAGGGCAGACGGTCGGCGCGGGTGCGCAGTGCCATCACCACCTCTTCCATCGCGGCATTGCCGGCGCGTTCGCCCAGGCCGTTGATGGTGCATTCGATCTGGCGCGCCCCGGCGGCGACCGCCGCCAGCGAGTTGGCCACCGCCAGCCCCAGGTCGTTGTGACAGTGCACCGACAAAATCGCCTGATCGATATTGGGCACCCGATTGATCAGCAGCGCGATCAGGGCGGCATATTCGTCGGGAACGGAATAGCCGACAGTGTCGGGAATGTTGATCGTCCGCGCCCCGGCCTTGATCGCGGCCTCGACACAGCGGCAGAGGAAATCGGGCTCGGTGCGCGATCCGTCCTCGGCCGACCATTCGACGTCGTCGGTCAGCGAGCGGGCCAGCGCCACCGATTCGGACACCCGGGCCAACACCGTCTCGGGCTCCATCTGAAGCTTGTACTTCATATGCAGCGGACTGGTGGAAATGAAGGTGTGGATGCGGCCGCGCTCCGCCGGACGGATCGCCTCGGCACAGCGTTCGATATCGCCCCGGGTGGCGCGGGCCAGACCGCACACCACCGACTTTTTCACGACTCGGGCGATCGCCTCGACCGCGACGAAATCGCCGTTCGAGGCGATGGGAAAACCGGCTTCGATCACATCGACGCCCATGTCTTCCAGGGCCAGAGCGATGCGCAGTTTTTCATCCTGGTTCATCGACGCGCCGGGCGATTGCTCGCCATCACGCAACGTGGTGTCGAAGATGATGACTCGGTTACGATCCATGAATTTGTTTGACCCTGTTCGCCCGCTGCCAGCCCAGATCGCGGCTGTCACGCTGCCAGACGACAAGGAAGTCCGTTTTCCGTCGTCCTGTCAACAGGATCATGGGCCACCAAAGCGTTGCGAAACCGCATTTTGCCATTGCCGGATCGGCGGCGCATACCCTACCAGTTGGCGGCCGGTCAAACGGACAGGGAAGGTACGGGCGGATGATCAGGGTCGAGGCGGCGGTCAAGCGATACGGCGCTCTGCCCGCGTTGGACGGAATCGACCTTTCGATCAACGCGGGCGAAGCGTTCGGCCTGCTTGGCCCCAACGGCGCGGGCAAGACAACCCTGGTCCGGCTGCTCGCCACCCTGGCCAGCCCGGATTCGGGTCGGCTGTTGGTCGGCGGGTACGATACCGTCAGCGAAGCCGCCCAGGTCAAACGGCTGATCGGGGTGGTGTTCCAAGAAAACAACCTCGACCGCGACCTGACCCCGCGCCAGAACCTGTCGTTCCACGCCCGGCTGCACCGGATCGAGGCGGCCGAGGCGGCGGTGGCCGAGATGCTGGCCCGGCTGGGGCTGGCCGAGCGGGCCGACCGCCCGGTCAACGGCCTGTCGGGGGGATGCGGCGACGATTGGTGATCGGCCGCGCTTTGTTGACCCGGCCCCGCGTCCTGTTGCTCGACGAACCAACCACCGGGCTTGACCCGGCGATCCGCCGCGAATTGTGGGCGTTGATCCGCGACATCCGCGACCAGGGCTGCACCGTGATCCTGACCACCCATTATGTCGAAGAGGCCGAACGGCTGTGCGGCCGGGTCGGCATCATCAACCGGGGCCGACTGGTCGCGATCGGCAGCCCGGCGGAGTTGACCGCACGTTTTGGCGCGGCGCGGCTGGAAGACGTCGTGATCGACCTGACGGCGGGAGCCGCGTCATGAGCCTGCTGTCCGGAACCGGTCCGATCTTCCGGCGCGAAATGCAGCTTTACCGCGCCAAGCTGGCCCGGCCGACCTTCGTCGTCTCGGCCCTGGTGACGCCGCTGATGTATCTGGTGGTGTTCGGGCTGGGGCTGGGGCGGCAGGTCAGGATCGACGGCGGCGATTACCTGACCTTTCTGGTGCCGGGACTGATGGGGATGGCGGCGATGCACAACGCCTTCACCTGGGTCGCCAGCGGCATCAATATCGCCCGCTTTTATCACCGCACCTGGCAAATCATCATGCTGGCCCCGGTTTCGCCGCTGGCGGTGGTGGCGGGGACCGTTGCCGCCGGGATGGCGCGCGGCCTGTTCGCCGCCACTCTGGTCGGACTGGCCGGACTGGCGGCGGGCTGGCGTCCCGATCCCACCGCCGCGATTCCGCTCGCCCTGCTGCTGGAAACCGCGTTGTTCGCAGCGCTTGGAATGGTGATCGGGCTTTCGACCCGCAGCACCGAGGAACACACCACCTACACCAACTTCCTGATCACCCCGATGGGGTTCTTTTGCGGCACCTTCTTTCCGCTGGCCAGCCTGCCGCCCTGGCTGTCCGCTCCATTGCATCTGTTGCCGCTGACCCACGCTAACATCGCCTTGCGCCAGAGCGGATTGACCGGCGATGCCCTCGCCGCGCTTGGCATTCTGGCCCTGTTCGCCGTCTTGCTGCTGGGCTGGGCCGGACGGATGGTCGCCCGCTACCGCGAGTAAAAATAAAAAGGGCGTCCGAAGGACTTGCTCCGGACGCCCTCTCTTTCGCGCGCCACCAAACGCGCGTCGTCGGATTGGATTACAGCGTCAGCACGGTGCGCAGACCGAGGATGACGGCATCCTTGATCGTCTCGCCGTTGGCGTCGGTGTAATCGCTGGTCCCGCCCGGATGCATGATGTACTGGGCGTCCGGCACCAGGGTCATCCACGGGGTAACCTTGTAGCGATAGCTGACTTCCAGCATCGCTTCGTAATCATGGTCGCCCGCTCTGCTGCCCGCGAGGGCACGCGCATCGGCGTCACGCTGCGACAGACGGTCGCTGGCGCCGGCATAGGCAAAGCCGATCGCGGCCACGTCATCGTCACGGCCTTCGAAGGTGCCCTTCAGCACCAGACCGGTATCGACATAGTACGGCGCCTGATTGCGGTCATCGGGCATCAGGGTGCCACGGACAAAGAAGCCCAGACCACCGCCCGCTTCGCCGGACCGACGCCACAGCATCTGGTCGAGGATCGCATAGGCCGCCCAATTGCCCTTATGCCGCTGGGCCTCTCCGTTCGAGCTGGGATCGGACAGCGACAGGTTGTCGGTGCCCCACCGCAGATCGTTATAGCTGTGGTTGTGGTACCAACCGCCGACCTTGATCATCGTCGGCAACGCCTTGGAATCCTTTTCCTGGTTGAGGCCGTACTGAACCTCGCCGAACCAAGTGGGGGATTCGAGGGCGAAATCGGTGCCGGTCGAATTGCGCCGGGTGGCGTCGTCGGGACGGCCGCCCCCCGCGCCGGGGGCGGTATCGCCGCTGAACACCGCAGTCAGGATCGCCAGATTATCGGTCGGCTTGATCTTGAGGCGGGTGCCCGGACCGGACAGCGGATAGCCGCCGCCCATCGGGTAGTTCAGAGCGAACGAACCCGGCCATCCGAACGGGCTGCCGATCAGGTTGGCGGCGTATTCGGAATTGAAGAATTCTTCCTGCATCGGCACGACACCGGCCTTCAGCGACACCATGTCGTCAAAGAAGCTCTGTTGCAGCCACAGGGCAAACAGACGGGTGTTGGGCGAGGTCTCGATATCGCGCGACGGGATCCAGTTCTGGAGGAAATTGCCGCTGAGCGACCGGCCGTGGGTGTAAAGGCCGGTGAAGTGGAACAGACCGCCCTGCCACCCGATCGCCTTTTCCAGATCGGCTTCGACATCGGCCTGAAGCAGGCCCGAGGCAACCGCACGCTGGCGCAGACCGCCGCTGACGTTGCCCAGCGCTTCGCCGGTATAGGTGGCGGAAACGGTAATGCCTTTTTCTTCCAGGCTGGAGCGTGCCCCGCCCCAATCGCCGGTCAGCGTGTCACGCTGCCAAAAGCCCTTGGCCTCTTCTTCATCGGCCTGGGCCGGGGTCGCCGCCAACCCGCCCATCACCGCCATGACGCCCAGCAGAGCGCAAACGCCGGTCTTACCGGGGCGCCCCTCGTCCGACGCCGCCGGACTCATTCCTTTGTTGTTTTGCATCTGCTCCTCGCCCGAAATTATCGCGAATGATAAACGTTCGCATTCACAACAAGGTCTGTAACAAACCGCAGCCCAAGCCCGCAAGAAAATAAGGGACATAGCCTGATTAATATATGCCGTCGGCATAGGAACAGGGTAAAATTTCGCAAGCCCTATAACCCACCCCATATCACTGTCTCAAATCCATGCCGGCGGACAATCCCCGGCGAGCGGGGAGGAACCGGATGATGCAGATGACGATCCGAATGCGGTTCATCGTCCTGTGGGGACTGGCAATCCTGGGACTGTCGTCTTTAGGCGGGATTATTGTTTATACCAACCACACGGTTGATCATGCCCGGATCGAGCTTGAACAGAAATTCGTTGATGGCTCTCTGCTGACCCAGGCGCGGATCGACCTCCTTACGCTCAATCTGGCGGCGATGGACTCGATCGTCGATAAGAGCGATGGCGTGGTTTCGCCCGAGCGACTGGCCATCCTGACCGAATCCTCCCACAAGCTGGTCGAGGCCGCCAAGGCCGCCGAACGGCTGCTCGACACCCCCGAAGAGCGCGCTGCCGCCGCCACCCTGACCGCCGACGCCGCCCGATTGCGGACCCTGACCGCCGAGGATTTGCCCCGAGCGATCCGCGAGCGGGCCGACGAAGCCGTCTTTGCCCGCCTCGACGACGAGATCGACAATGGCGGAACAAAGGTTATGAAAGCACTCGACACGCTGGAACAGACCTTGAAGACCGAAGTCTCGGCCGGGTTCAAGCATGAAGAACGGGCCTTGTCCGATACCCTCGCCCTCGGCTCTATTGTCTGTGCTGGTGTGATCGCCGCCTTCTCGCTGCTGGCGTGGCTGATCGCCCGCGCCGTGCTGGTTCCGCTCGGCCGACTGACCCGGGCAACCGAGGCCCTGGCCGCCGGGGATCGTAGCATCGTGATCGAGGCCAACGAAAACGCCGACGAAATCGGCGCACTGGTCCGGTCGGTCCGGGTGTTCAAGGAGGGACTGATCCGCGCCGATCGGCTCCAGGCCGAGCAGGATACCGCCAAGGCCCGCGCCGACAGCGAACGCCGGGCCGAACTGGCCGTCACCGCCGACAGTTTCGAACGCGGGGTCAAGGGCGTCGTCGATACCGTCAATCAGGCGGCAAGACATCTGCGCGGCATCTCGCAATCCCTGGCCGGGGCCTCGCGCGAAGCCGACGGCCGCGCCGCCGATCTGTCCCGCGCCGCCGAAATGACCTCGGGCAATGTCGGCACCGTCGCGGCAGCGGCCGAGGAATTATCGGCCTCAATCCACGAAATCGCCAGCCAGGTCCAGAAATCCTCGGCGATCTCGCGCCAGGCGGTTGATGACGCGCAACGGGTCGATTCGATGGTGAAGCAATTGTCGGACTCCGCCCGCCGGATCGGCACCGTGATCAACCTGATCAACGACATCGCGGCCCAGACCAATTTGTTGGCCCTGAACGCGACGATCGAGGCGGCCCGTGCGGGCGATGCCGGCAAGGGCTTTGCCGTCGTCGCCAACGAGGTCAAGCACCTCGCCAACCAGACCGCCCGCGCCACCGAAGAGATTTCGACCCAGATCGGCGAGGTTCAGGGCGCCACTGACGACGTGGTCGGCGCCATCGGAGCGATTGCCGGCGTGATCGAGGATATCAACGGCATCTCGGCCGGGATCGCCTCGGCGGTCGAGCAGCAATCGGCCGCGACCGCCGAAATCGCCCGCAGCATCCAGCAGGCGTCGACCGGCACCGGCGAGGTCACCGATACCGTCGGCAAGATGGGCGGCATCGTCGGACAGGTCCGCACCGGCTCGGAAGAGCTGTTGCAGGCGGTGGCGGCGCTGGCCGACAATTCGGACACCCTGTCGCGCGAAGTCGATTCGTTCCTGGCCGGGGTGCGGGCCTAAAGAGCGATCCATTAAAATGAATCGCTCTTTAGGCGATTCATATATCCCCCTCGCCGGGCGTGCCCTCCGGGCACTTGGCAGCGGCCGCAATGGCCGCAATCGCATCGTGCGTCATGTCTGACGCACGATGCTCTGACGGATTGGGAGGGGGGAAAGTCCGCTCTCCCCCCTCCCCCTGCTCCTGTCGTTACCGACCGATCACCAGGGTCGCCCAGCCATCGACGAGGATGCGCTGCTTCAACCGCAGCCCCTGCGCCTCGTGACAGGCCATCACCCGCCGCTCCTGACGTTCCAGCAGACCGGACAGCACCGCCAGCCCGTTGGGGGCGAGGTGAGCGGCCAGATCGGGAGCGAAGCGGCACAACGGCCGGGCCAGGATGTTCGAGAACACCAGATCATAGGGCGCGCCCCGACCCACCAGCGGATTGCGATAGCCGTCGCTGACACAAGCGCGGACCCGGGACCGAACCTGATTGTTGGCGGCATTGGCGGCCATCACCCGGACGGCGGGGGGATCGATATCGGTGCAGAGAACCCGCGACGCCCACACCTTGGCGGCGGCGATGCCAAGAATCCCCGATCCCGCGCCGAGATCGAGCACACGCAGACGGCGGCGACGGCGGGACAGCATGTCGAGTGCGAGCAGACAGCCCCGGGTGGTGGCGTGCTCGCCCGAGCCGAAGGCGGTTCCGGCATCAATCTCGATCGCGATCGAGCCTTGCGGCGGCTTGCCCCGCCAATGCGACCCGTGGACGAAGAACCGCCCGGCGGCAATCGGCGGGAAGTCGCGCAGATTGGCGAGAACCCAATCGATCCCCGGCACCCGCTCGATCTCGAGCGGCGGCACCTCGACCCCATTGGCGGCGGCGACCACCGACAGACCGGCGATCACGGTGGCGCGGTCGGGAGGGGTGCGGGAAAAGCCTTCAAGGAACCACAGACAATCGCCGTCAGACATGCCGGTGCGATCTTCCATGAACATGGTCACCGCTTCGGCATAGAGGTCGAACACCGCTTCGAACGGCGCCAGGGTCTCGGGGGTGACGGTCAGGCGCAGACGCCAGATCTCGGGAAAGGCGGGAGGCATCGTATTCAGGGTCTCCGTGGTCACAGGGCGGTGACGTAGCTGTCGATCAGGGTGCGGGTTCCGGCACCGTCGAAGGCGACGTGAAGGGTATGGCCTTCGACCGCCAGAACGGTACCGTCGCCAAAGCGGTCGTGGGTCACCCGCACGCCGGGCTTGAAGGCGCTGACGGAGCGGGGGACGGGCGCGGCCGCGGATGACGAAGACGACCGGCGGGCGGGATAGCTCCAGTTCGAGCGCGGCTCGGCCAGAGGCTGGGCCGAATAGTCGGTCGGCGCACCGCCTGCGAACAGGCCGCGATCGGCCTCGCGCTCGACATCGGCCTCGGGCAGTTCGGCCAGGAAGCGGCTGGGAAGCTGGGTCTTCCACTGATTATAGACGCGGCGGTTGGCGGCAAAGCTGATCAGCACCCGCCGCCGTGCCCGGGTCAGCCCGACATAGGCGAGGCGACGCTCTTCCTCCAGCCCCTTATCGCCGCTTTCCTCCAGGGCACGGAGATGGGGGAAGATCTCTTCTTCCCAGCCGGGCAGGAACACGCTGTCGAATTCCAGCCCCTTGGCCCCGTGCAGGGTCATCACCACCACCCGGTCACCCCCGGCGTTGGCATCGTTTTCCATCACCAGGGCGACATGTTCAAGGAACGCGCCCAGCGAATCGTATTCGGCAATCGCCGACACCAGTTCCTTCAAATTATCGACCCGGCCGGGAGCGTCGGCGGCCTTGTCGGCCTTCCACATCGCGACATACCCGGATTCGTCCAGGATCGTCGCGGTCAGCTCGTCCTGGGGCATACTGCCCAGCAGCGAGCGCCAGCGGGCGACATCCTCGACGAAAGCGGTCAGCGCCTTGCGCGGCCGGGGCTTCAACAGGTCGGTCTCGACCAGCCGACGCGACGCTTCGAGCAAAGGCAGATCGTGCTCGCGGGCATAAACCGCCACATCGCGCAGCGCCGCCTCGCCCAATCCGCGCTTGGGAATATTGACGATCCGCTCGAACGCCAGACCATCGGTGGGCGATTGCACCAGCCGCAGATAGGCCAGGGCGTCGCGGATTTCGGCCCGTTCGTAAAAGCGCGGCCCGCCGATCACCCGATAGGGCACCCCGGTCGCGATCAGCCGTTCTTCGAACTCGCGGGTCTGAAACCCGACCCGGACCAGAATCGCCATGCTGGCCAGCGGCTCGCCCCGGCGCTGATAGGTCTCGATCATCTCGACCACCATCCGCGCCTCGGCCTCGCCGTCCCACACCGCGCGGGTGCGGATTTTTTCGACCTGCTCGGGATCGTGCGCCAGTCCGGGCCGCAGCGTCTTGCCCAGCCGACCGCCGTTATGGGCGATCAGGCCCGAGGCGGCGGACAGGATATGCGGGGTCGAGCGGTAATTACGCTCAAGCCGGACGATCTTGGCCCCGGGGAAATCGCTCTCGAAGCGCAGGATGTTGCCGATCTCGGCCCCGCGCCAGGAATAGATCGACTGATCGTCATCGCCGACGCAGCAGATATTATGATGCCGTCGCGCCAGCAGGCGCAGCCACAGATATTGAGCGACGTTGGTGTCCTGGTACTCATCGACCACGCAGATAGCGGAACCGCTCCCTGCCACGACCGCAGCACCGCCTCGTTGGACAGGAACAGGGTCAGCACATGCAGCAACAGATCGCCGAAATCGCAGGCGTTCAGGCTTTTCAGCCGCTGTTGATACAGCCGGTAGAGATGGACCGCCCGGCCTCCGGCCAGATCGCCCGCCTCGGGCCG
>NZ_AQPH01000050.1 GCF_000442515.1 Magnetospirillum fulvum MGU-K5
GCCCAATTGGCGTGATCGACCAGAAGCTCGCGGCTGTTCTTCATGTGGCGAACCACAGAGACATGGCCATGAGCCATCTTGCCCTGACGCTTGAACACCAGAACGGCGCCTTCACGCGGGCGATTGCCGCGATCATAGACACCAGCCGCCGCTTCCCACCACTTCCAGGCATCGCCCTTCAGATTGAGGCCGCTGACGTCGCGGGCATAAGTCACGCATTGGATAGCGGCGTTCGCCTGGAAAGGCGTTGCCAGGGCCATCGTCGCCACGATCGCAAAGGTGGCTGGCAGAATGGTCACACTCCGCACCGGTACCCTCCCCTCCGGTTATTGGCTTGTTCGATTGTCACCATTTGAAAAGCCGATGGCAACCATTTTCGTGAAATGCATCACATTTAGTCTGGAAACGTCGTTCGCTCGCAGAGGAGGCGATTGCCCTCGATATCGGCCCGGGCCGGGTGCATCGTTTGCTTTCGGGCGGGACGGGGCAGGGCTATGATTGGCGTCGTTTGAAGGAGGAGTGTGATTCTGCGACCGTTCTCGAAGCTGTTGACGGCGGCCTGCCTGGCCCTCGCGACCCCTTCCGCCCTGGCGGCGGAGCAACGCCCGCTGGTCATCGCCGGAGGCGAGGTGACCGGCTATTACTTCCCGGTGGCCGGTGCGCTGTGCCGGGTCATCAACAAGGATCATCCCCACGGCATGACCTGTACGGTGATGCCGTCTTCGGGGTCGGCGGCCAATCTGGCCGCGCTTCGGGCCGGAGAGGTCGATCTCGCCCTGGTCCAGTCGCGCGCGGCCCAACTGGCGGTCGCCGGAGAGGAAGGCTTTCACGATGCCGGGCCGATGCCCGATCTGCGCGCGCTGATGGCGTTGCATGGCGAGGTCGCGGTGGTGCTAAGCCGCCCCGGTTCGGGCATCGAGCAGATCGGCGACCTGAAGGGAAAGCGGGTCAATCTCGGCCGTCCCGGCTCGTTCCAGCGGGTGATGGCCGAAACCGTGCTCGACGCCGCCGGTCTGTCCCAGGGCGATCTGTCGGTGCTGGTCGAACTCGACCTCAACGAGCAGGTCGCGGAATTGTGCCAGGGCAATATCGACGCGGCGGTGTTCACCGGCATCCATCCGATGACCGAGGTCCAGACCGCGATCGAGGATTGCGGCGCGACCCTGGTGCCGATCCGGGCCAAGTCGGTCGAGCCCTTTTTGCGCAAAAGCCCGTGGGTGGCCCGCTTCGTCGTCAAGGGGCGGACCTATGACGGCCAGAAATCCGACATTCCCGCCCTGGGGATGAAGACGTTGCTGGTCACCAACCGGCTGTCGAATGACGAAGTGGCCGATTTGATGCAGACGATCTGGGCCAATTTCGGGGCGCTGACCCGGCTGCATCCGGTGCTGAACGACCTGACCCGGACCGAGTCCAGCCATGACGGGATTCCGGTCCGTCTGCATGACGGGGTTGACCGCGCTTCAACCCGGTCGTCAACCGAGGCGGCGGACGGCAAGAAATAGCGGAGCAACGATGCGGGGTGCCCGAAAAGGCGGCCCCGCACCGTTGCCCCGGTTCCGATTACTTCCGCACCGATTGCAGGAAGTGGTCGGCTTCGTCGTTGAGGTCGGCAACGACGTTGGCCAGAGTCTTGGCACTCCAGATCACCCGGATCGTTCCGGCACAGGCCTGAGCCGACGCCTTCGACAAATGGGTGACGCTGCGCGACACCTCGCCCGCCTGATGGGCGACCTCGGTGATATTGCTGGCGATGTCGCGGGTGGTGGCCTCCTGCTCCTGCACCGCGCTGGCGATCGCGGTCGAGATATTATCGATCTCGCGGATGGTCGCGACGACGCCCTCGATGCTGGTGGTCATCTCGCGGGTCGATTGCTGCACCGCCGCCACCTGCTGCGAGATTTCCTCGGTCGCCTTGGCGGTCTGGTTGGCGAGGTGTTTGACCTCGCCCGCGACGACGGCAAAGCCCTTGCCCGCTTCACCGGCCCGGGCCGCCTCGATGGTGGCATTGAGGGCGAGAAGGTTGGTCTGCGCCGCGATGTCGTTGATCAACTGGACGACATTGCCGATCGCCCGCACCGCGTCGGACAAGCCGACCATCTGGCGGGCGGTGGTGTTGACGTCCTCGACCGCTTTCTGGGCAATGCGCGAGGAATGGCTGACCTGCTGGGCGATCTCGTTGACGGATTCCGCCAACTGACGGGTCGCTTCGGACACCGCTGCCGCGCGTTCGGTGGTGATCTCGGCCGCCTCGCTGACCTCCAGGGTGCGTCCGCCGCTCTTTTCCGAACGGTTGGCCATCGATTGGGCGGTGTTGCGGATGCCAGCGGTCGATTCGTCGACGCGGGCGACCTTTGACTTCACCGTGTGTTCGAAATTGTTGGCCATGTCCTGGCGGGCCTGGGCGCGTTGGGCCGAGGCGCGGTTACGCTCCTCTTCCTGACTGGCGCGCAGACCCTCGGCCTCGACCATATGTTCCTTGAACACCTGGACGGTGCGGGCCATGTCGCCGACCTCGTCCTGCCGCTCGGTCCCCTCGATCGAGACAGACATGTCGCCCTTGGCCAGCCGCTCCATCAAAGTCGACATGCTGTTGATCGGACGGATGATCACCCCGGTCAGAATCCAGCGCACCACCAGCACCGAAACGATGGTGGCGACGATGCCAAATCCGATCAGCCACATGATGATACTGCGCAGTTCGGCCCGTTCCGCCGCCGTCGACAGCGAACTCGACAGTACGGCGATCACCTCGCCATCGACGATCCCCATCCCGCCGTGACAGGTGTGACAGACTTCCTGATTGGCCCCCTCGGTGACGCCCAGCACGATCGGCAGCGAATAGCGGTAGTACCCGCCAACAAAGCGTCCGACCGGCTTGCCGGTGGCCAGCGCCTCGCGATCGACCTCGTCCTGCGGAGCCTTGGGGGCGCGGTCGGGCTCGGCATCCTTCATATATTCGGTGACCTTCGGCCCCCACACGCTCCACACCTTGCCGGCATAGTCGGTGTTGCGGCTGTCGAACCACTTGTTGAAGACCTTGATGCCGATATTGTCACCATCAACCGGGCGCGTCGCCATCACGTTGACGATCAGGGCGTGAAGCGAGGTCATTTCGTTGACGCTCAGCTCGTGCAGCTTGCGTTCCATCGCTCGTTCGTCGTAGCGGGCAATGAACAGGACGATTACCGTCGCCATCACAATCACGCCCATTCCGATCACGATCATGAACCGTTGTCTGAGCCGCAGGGCCCCCCATCCGGCCTTCCTCATTCCCTCTCTCCTCTCAAACTCTCTCTCATCGTCTTGAACTCTCCCGGTTTACCGGGTTATCGCGAAGATCTTTGTGGTCTCGGTTAGTTCCAACATCCTCAGCACGGTTTCGCGCGGACGGAGGAGGGCGAGGGCGATGTTGACTTTGCCCAGGTCCTCGCGGGCGATGTAGAGCAATCCGAGCCCAACCGAATCGATGTGGCTGAGGCCGGACAGATCGAACGTAACCCTTCGTTTGCGCGAAACGACCAAGTCGGCAAGCAATTCCTGAAACTGGCGTTCGGCGGCGAAATCAAGCCGCCCTTCAAGCGCCACAGTCAGGTGATCACCGTCATCGGCAAGCCGATACTGTATCCCCCGCTTTTCCACCCCCGTTATCCCCCCTCGGTTCAACTCCCTTCCGTGGCACTCTCCCATGGAAAGGTCATCACCAGAGTCCGTCCCCCGTCTTCGGACTCGATGGTGGCGCAGGCGCGCCGGATCAGGCCCAGGCCGCGCCCGCTGCGGGCGTCGACACGAGCCTCTTTCTTAATCTGTGCGGCCAGATTGAAGCCCGGCCCCTGGTCCGACACCGCGAGGGTGAACGAACCGGGCTGGCGGGCCAGAACGTGAATCTCAATGCGCCTGGACGCCATGACTGGGTCGCTGAGACGCTCGCGCATCACCTGACGGAAGGTGTCGAACCCCTTGGGCGTGGCGCGGAGATGATTGGGAATTTCCAGATTGCCGTGGATGATGGCGTTACTGACCGCCTCGGCCAGACAAATTTCCATCAATTCGGCGTTCTCGCCGTTGGCAAGGGCCAGTCGCCGCCGGATCGCGACCGCGATCAGTTCGACCAGGGGAACGGTACAGGCGCTGGTGGCAGTCAGCGACAGGGCCATTCCCCCGGCACGCACCGTTTCGATACAGCGTTGGCCAATTCCTGCCAGTCCATCGGAGCCGATTTCCAGGAAACCGGCGTAAGGGGGGACCAGGCTGTGGCGGATCGTTTCGATCGTCGCCGGTCCGGCCAACAGCAGCGTCGGCCCATCTGCGTCGGTACCGTCCGGGGGGGAGGCGGAGTGCGGGGCCAGGCCCAACGCGGCGCATTGCCGATCGACATCCCACATCCGGTTCATCGTTCCAACCAGCCGCAACCCCGGCGCGGCGTTTGGCTTCACGTCGGGGCACGCCGTCGATGTCATGGGGGGCTCTCCGCTAATCGCCGGATTCCCAGCGCGGTCATGTCGTCTTCAAGCGGCATTCGCACCCGCGACTGGAACCCGTCGATCAGGTCCGCGATCGAGGCCCGGCCGGTGCGGGCGATCGTCTCTTCGGCCAGGGTGATCAGTCCGGCCTCGCCGAACAGGTCGCCTTGTTCCTTGGGGGCGTCGGTGATCGCATCGCTATAGATCATCAGGGCGGCACCGGGCGGGAACGGTTCGCAATGGTCGCGGTAATGGGGGTCGGCGGACAGGCCCAGCGGCACGCCCTGGGCGTCGAGAAAGCGGACGGCGCCATCGGTGATGAGCAGGGGCGCAGGAGCCCCGGCCGAGGCCCACTCGATTTCGCCCCGGACGCAATCGATCGTACAGAGGAACATCGTGGCGAAATGGCCGCGCCCGAGCAGGCCGCGCAGGGCGATGCCCAACAGGCGCAAGGATTCGGCCGGAGTTTGTTTCGGTGACCAGCGGTCGCTGATCAGGGCATGGAGGCGAAAGACGTTGAGGGCGGCACCGATGCCGTGGCCGGTGAAGTCAAAGGAATAGAAGCTCATCCGGTTGCCGCCGCAATCCAGACAGCCCCACAGGTCGCCGCCGATCCCCAACGATGGTTCGAAATAAGATTCGACCTCCAGCCCCAGCGCGGACAGACGGGAATCGATCCGCTCGGGCCGGGGCAACAGGTCGAACTGCATCGCCCGCGCGGCGTCGATTTCGGCCATCAGGGTACGCTGTTGCTGGGCGATCCGGCGCAACAGGGTTTCACGTTCGATCTGGCTGGCCATCCGGGTGATCGCATACCGGATCGCCCGCCCGACGGTCCGTTCGGGGTCGTCGGATTTGACGAGATAATCCTGGGCTCCGGCTTCCAGCGCGGCGGCGGCCAGACGCTGATCGTCCATTCCGGTCATGATGACGATCGGAATCCGCGGTGCGGCATCCTTCATCCGCGCCACCGTGCCCAATCCGGTCGAGTCCGGCAGGCTGAGATCAAGCAGTACGACATCAAGCGAGGCTCCGCTCGCGACGAGCGCGATGGCTTCGGTCAGGCTGGAGACATGGGTCACGGCGAACGCGGGCTGACGGCACCCCATCAGCGCAATCTGAACCAGGCGGGCATCGCCCGGCTCGTCCTCAACCAGCAGAACCGCAAGCGAATCCCGGTTGGGACGCAAGGGCGGCAGCACCGAGGGCAGGCCCGGATCGGCACCGGGCGAATCCAGCCATCCCGCCGTGCGGCTGGGCAAGCGGATCAGTCGACCGATGCCGGGGGTTCCCGGCGACAGGGCCGAATCGGTTTGCACCGCGCCTCCGGTCCTCTTCATCCCGGCTCCGTGACCTCAAAATTTCACGGGACATCCTAAGACACCCGCTCGACCGCCGTCCAGGATCGCGCCAATCTTTGACGCAGAATCAGGGATGAAAAGAGTGTCTGCTCGGGGTATCCTGTCTTTAGGCAGGGCTGGGTTTGTGTTTGCCCGGCCTGCGGGAACGGAGTGGGTGAAAAGGACGTGGAAGTGGGCGACCTGTCCGGTCCAGAACCCCAGACCGAGGACGATACGGCATTGACGCGTGCGGCACTGGAAACCGAGGTCGCCCGCCTTGCCGCCGAGTGTCGAGCTCTGCGCGAATCCGAATCCCGGTGTCGCGGTGTTGTCGCGACCGTCGCGGATTGGCTTTGGGAAACCGATTCCGAATACCGCATCACTTTTTTGTCCGAAGGATTCGAGGCCGCGACCGGCCTTGTTGCCGCCGAGGTGCTCGGCGAGCGTCCGTGGGACGCCTTTCCCGATGACAGCGATCCCGAGGCCGATCGGTGGCGCGAACATATTGACGCCCTGACTGCCCGCAAGGCGTTTCGCGACTTTAAATATTGGCAGCAGGACCGTGACGGCCATGCCCGTTGGATCAAGGTCAGCGGCGCGCCGCGCTTTGACGAAGATGGACACTTCATCGGCTATTATGGCGTGGGGGCCGATATCACCTCGGCCGTGTCCAGCGCCCACCGGATGCACATGCTGTCGCGCGCGGTCGAACAATGCCCGGCCTCGATCGTCATCACCGATCTGGCCGGTGAGATTCAGTATGTGAATCAGAAATTCGTTCAGGTCACCGGCTATACCCCCCAGGAATCGATGGGGCAGAATCCCCGCATCCTCAATTCCGGTCTGAACCCGCCCGGCACGTTCGAGGAAATGTGGCAGGCGTTGAGTTCGGGGCGGAAGTGGGAAGGCGAGCTGATTAACCGGCGCAAGGACGGGGACCTGTACTGGGAATACGCCTCGATCCAGCCAATTCAGAATGTCGAAGGGGCCATCACCAATTATCTGGCGATCAAGTCCGACATCACGTCTCAGAAGCATAACGAGGCGCGGCTGGCGGCGCTGGTCGAGGAATTGCGCCATTCCAACGACGAGCTTGAACAATTCGCCTATGTTGCCAGCCACGATTTGCGCCAGCCGCTCCGGATGATCAGCGCCTATCTCGGGCTGCTGGAAAAACGGCTGGCTCCGGCGCTCGACGGCGAAACCCGCCAATTCCTCGGCTTTGCCCTGGACGGGGCCAAGCGTTTGGACCGGATGATCGTCGATCTGCTGCAATATTCCCGGATCGGCCGGGTGACCTCGCAGATGGAGCCGGTCGATCTCGGCGATGCGCTCCGCGACAGCCTGCGCCATCTCGAGGTCGCGATCGTCGAAGCCGGGGCCGAGGTGCGGATCGAGGGATCGTTGCCGGTCTGCCTTGGTGACCGCCTTGAACTGATGCGGCTGTTCCAGAATCTGATCGGCAACGCGATCATCTATGTCCGTTCGGATCATCCCCCCGCATCGTGGTCAGCAGCCGCGATGGCGGTGACGAATGGGTGGTCACGGTCGAGGATAACGGGATCGGCATCGCCGAAGCCGACCTTGGCCGGGTGTTCGGCATTTTCCAGCGGTTGGTGACCCGCGACAAGGTTGACGGCACCGGGATCGGTTTGGCCGTCTGCCGCAAGATCGCCGAGCATCACGGTGGCCGTATCTGGGTGGAATCCGAACTCGATGTCGGCAGCCGGTTCATGATCGCCTTGCCCAAGATCGAACTCGTCGTCACTCCGCCGCAGGATTGACGACCCCGCAAGGGCGTGGGACGCTTCGATCGCAGCTTTTAGTTACAGGAGAGTCTGATGACGGCAGAAGTGTTCGCCGACGGCGTCGGTCGGGTCGATTTTTCGGGCGGGATCGTCCGGATCGAACTGGTCTCGCTGGAGCCGACCGAGGAAGGGCAGGGCCGTTTGGAGGTTCGTCAGCGGGTGGTGATGCCGGTCGACGGGTTTTTGAAATCGCTGACGACGATGGGCGATCTGGTCAACAAGCTGGTCGAGGCCGGCGTGTTGCGCCGCAACGAGACGGTTTAGGATCGGGTCTCCTCTTCATCTTTCGCTCTCCGTGATTGACTTCGGTCGAACGGGCCGCCACCCTGGCCGGATGCTTCTTGTTCATGGCACCACGGTGGACATTTCCGGCCACGGCGTGCTGATCCGGGGTGTTCCGGGCAGCGGCAAATCCGATCTGGCGCTTCGCCTGATCGATGGTGGTGCCTGTCTGGTTGCCGACGATCAGACCTGGTTGCGGGTCGATGGCAATCGGGTGGTTGCCCGTCCGCCCGAAACCATCGCCGGATTGATCGAGGTGCGCGGAGTGGGAATTGTGCGTGTGCCGCATCGGGAATCGGTGCCGCTGTCGCTGGTGGTCGATCTGGCCGACGACGCGGGCACGATCGAGCGTCTGCCCGAGCCGTCTTCGGCGGTTCTGATGGGGGTGGCGGTGCCTCGACTCGATCTGGTGCCGTTTCATGCCTCGGCGGCAGCGAAGGTTCGCCTTGCGGTGCTTTCGCCAACGCGGGATATAATGGCGACATCATGAGCCAACCTCCTTCGTCCGATCAGCCGGCGGCGGCTCTCGCCCCGGCCCCGACCGTGCCGCCCTGTTGCGGCAGCGGGCGGGTTGTGATCGTCACCGGCCTGTCCGGCGCGGGGAAGACCCTGGCGCTGAAGGGGCTGGAGGATCTGGGGTGGGAAGCGGTCGATAATCTGCCGCTGTCCCTGGTCGCCAATCTGGTCCGGTCCGGGTCGGAAACCTCACGTCCGCTGGCGGTGGGGATCGATATCCGCACCCGTGATTTCGGGGTCGAGCCGGTGCTGGACACGGTCGATCGCCTGATGTCCGAGAATGGGCGCAAGGTCGAGTTGTTGTTCCTCGATTGCGACGACGACGCGCTGTGTCGCCGCTATACCGAATCCCGCCGCCGTCATCCGCTGGCGGCCGACCGGCCGCTGTTGGACGGAATTCGTCACGAACGCGCCTTGCTGGTGCGGTTGCGCGCTCGCGCCGATCTGGTGGTCGATACCACCGGGCTGGCTCCGGCGGCGCTGAAGCGGGTTCTGGCCGGTCATTTCGGGTTGGAGACCGATCGGGGGCTGGTGGTGTTCGTCACCTCGTTCGCCTATCGCAACGGCCTGCCGCGCGAAGCCGATCTGGTGTTCGACGCCCGCTTCCTGACCAATCCGCATTACCGGCCCGATCTGCGCCCCCTGACCGGGCGCGATCCGGCGGTGGCGGCCTATGTTGCCGCCGATCCGGCCTTTACGCCGTTCGTCGATTCTTTGACCGGGTTGCTCGCACCTTTGTTGCCGCGCTTCGCCGCCGAGGGTAAGAGCTATCTGACGATTGCCATCGGCTGTACCGGGGGCCGACATCGGTCGGTTGCCGTAGCCGAATATATTGCCGATTGGTTGCGCGGCCGGGGTGAACGGGTCGATTTGCGCCACCGTGAACTCGACGAAGGAGCCGCGGGATGAGACAACGGGGGATACGGAATTTTTCGGATTCGCGTCCGGGCGGCCGTTCCGGCTGGATTCCCGGCGTAACAGGGGGGTGGAGATGATCGGACTGGTTCTCGTCACCCACGGGCGGTTGGCCGACGAACTCGTCGCCGCGCTGGAGCACGTGGTGGGGCCGCAACCCAATGTCGGAGCCGTCTGTATCGGTCCCGACGACGATATGGAACAGCGGCGCAACGACATTCTGGAAAGCGTCGCCTGTTGCGACGATGGGGCCGGGGTGGTTCTGTTGACCGACATGTTCGGCGGCACGCCGTCGAATCTGGCGATCTCGATCATGGACAAGGCGCGGGTCGAGGTAATCGCCGGGGTCAATCTGCCGATGCTGATCAAACTGGCCAGCGTCCGCCATTCCGAGCCCTTGGCCGAAGCGGTGGCCAGTGCGCAGGAAGCCGGGCGGAAATATATCAACGTCGCTTCAAAGCTTTTGACCCAGGATCGTCGATGAGTACCGATAGTCTTCACCGTACCGCTCTGATCGCTAACCGCCGCGGGCTGCATGCCCGCGCCGCCGCCAAGTTCGTCAAGCTGGCCGCGACGTTCAATGCCCAGGTCACGGTCGGCCATCGCGGCACCGAGGTTTCGGGCATTTCGATCATGGGACTGATGATGCTGGCGGCCGCGCCGGGATGCAGCATCGACATTTCGGCCCAGGGGGCCGATGCCCAGGCCGCTCTTGACGCCCTGACCGATCTCGTCGATCGCAAATTCGACGAAGACTGACGTCCAATAAATCGCCGCCGGATCAACGGCGGCGGACATATAACAGGTGAGGTGGGGGATGACGATCCGGGCCGCAGAGGACGAGATCGTACTGGAAGGTTTGGCGATTGCCCGTGGTGTCGCCATCGGCGTCGTCTTTCCGCACGATGCCGGGACCATCAAGGTACCCGAGCGTCGCATCGAGTCCGATCAGGTTGCCGACGAGTGTGCTCGCTTTACCGAGGCGGTGGCGAGCGCGGCCCGTCAGGTCGAAAGCTTGCAGGAAAAAGCGGTTGATCTCGGTGGCGCCGCCGCCGAGGAGATGGGCTATCTGCTCGACGCCTATCGCCAGATGCTGAAGGGCTCGCGGCTGACCCGCGGGGTTCAGCATCGCATTGCCGAGAAATTGCTGAACGCCGAAGCCGCCGTGCAGCAGGAAATCGCCGAGATCGTTCGTGGTTTCGAGGCGATGGAAGACGCCTACCTCGCCGCCCGCGTCGCCGATATCAAGGATATCGGCCGCCGTCTGCTGCGCAGTCTGACCCATACGCCCTATCGTCCCTTTACCGATCTGCCCCGCAATGCGGTGATCCTGGCCGAGGAAATGACCCCGGCCGATACCGCGCTGCTCAATCCGCGCCGGGTCGCCGGGCTGGCCACCGTGGTCGGCGGTGCCGAAAGCCACACTGCGATCATGGCCCGTTCGCTGGGGTTGCCCACCGTGCTGGGCGTCAGCGGGCTGTTGCGCGGATTGCGCGGCGGCGAGCCGATCATCGTCGATGGCACCGGCGGCGTGGTGGTGATCAACCCGTCGGCGACGACGATGGCGCATTACCGCAAGAAGCGCGCCGATTGTCTGCGGGCCCGCCGCGCCCTGGCCCGTCTGCGCGACGTCCCGGCCGAGACCCGCGACGGCACCCGGATTCTGCTTCAGGCCAATATGGAGCTTCCCGCCGAGGTCGCCTCGGTGCTGGAATCCGGGGCCGAGGGTATCGGTCTGCTGCGCAGCGAGTTCATGTATATGAACCGCGATGACGTTCCGTCGGAAGACGAGCAATACCAGCTTCTGCGCGAGTTGATCGAGCGGCTGGGCGGGCGGCGACTGACGGTGCGGACCTTCGATGCCGGGGGCGACAAGCTGGCTCCGGCGCTGGGCTGTTCGATCGGCCCCAATCCGGCGCTGGGCCTTCGGGCAATCCGGCTGGGATTGGCCCGGCCCGAATTGTTGGAAACCCAGCTTTCGGCGATCCTGCGCGCTTCGGCCCACGGTCCGGTTCGGATTCTGATTCCGATGGTGGCGACGGTCGAGGAATTGCGCACGGCGCGGCGAATGATGGAATCCGCCCTGGCCCGTCTGATTGCTGCCGGGGTTCCGGTGTCCGATCCGCCGCCGCCATTGGGGGCGATGATCGAGATTCCCGGCGCGGCGCTGGCCGCCGACGCCTTGGCCGCCGAAGCCGATTTCTTTGCGATCGGCACCAACGACTTGACCCAATACACTCTGGCGATCGACCGCTCGGACGAGGCGGTGGCGCATCTGTTCAACCCACTGCATCCGGCGGTGCTGCGTCTGATCCAGTTCTCGGCCGATGCCGCTGCCAAGGCGGGAATCCCGCTGTGTGTTTGTGGCGAGATGGCGGGCGACCCGCGCTATACCGCGCTGTTGCTGGGGTTGGGGATTCGCGATCTGTCGATGAGCACCAACAATCTGCCGATGGTCAAACAGCGGATTCACGAGATTGATCAAGGTGCCGCCGAACTCTGTGCCCGCGCGGTGATGGCGGAATCCGATTCGGCGCGGATCGCCCAGTTGGTCGATTCGTGCCATGCCGATGGACGGTGCGAGCGCTAGCTCAACGATTTGAGGTGGAGCGCAGCGCCCGGCGCTTGAGGGGCACATACCCCGCACTTCGCTGGAGGCGTTGAAAGATTGGGGCGGCGGCCGACGCAGAGGGGGAGTAGTGGCGTCGACCGCCGCTTTTGCCCGGAGCCGCCTGCTTTGGGGGCGGGAGGGATCTAGCGGCCTCCGAGAACGTATTCTCATCTTTGCCTGAGATTGTGGCGATTTGATGGGAGATCGTGGCGACGTATACGGATAGCGTCTTCCGTCTCCGACCTGTTTCAGGGTAGTTTTTACGCTAACAAACCCCCACTTAGGGGTAGTGTCCTGCGGCGGCTCGCCGGGGGGCGGCGGCTTCGCCCGCCCGCCACGGGCTGCATCAAAAGACGAGATGACGAGAGGATTTGGTCGTGCTTGAAGCCTATCGCCAGCATGTCGCCGAGCGCGCTGCGCTCGGGATTCCCCCCTTCCGCTGACGGCGGCGCAGACCGAGCAATTGGTCGCCCTGTTGCGCACCCCCCCCACGGCGAGGCCGAGGCCTTGGCCGAGATGTTGGCCTGGCGGGTGCCCGCCGGGGTTGACGACGCCGCCCGGGTCAAGGCTGCGTTCCTCGAAGCCGTCGCCAAGGGCACCGAGGCCAATGCGGCGATCAGCCGCGCGCGGGCGACCGAACTGCTCGGCACGATGCTGGGCGGGTTCAACGTCAAGCCACTGATCGATCTGCTGGCTGATGCCGAGGTCGGCGCGATCGCCGCCGAGGGGCTGAAGACCACCCTGTTGGTGTTCGATTTCTTCCACGACGTCCGCGCCCTGGCCGAGGGCGGCAACGCCAACGCCAAGTCGGTGCTGACCTCCTGGGCCGAGGCGGAATGGTTCACCTCGCGCCCGCAAGTGCCGGAAAGCCTGACCGTCACCGTGTTCAAGGTCTCGGGCGAGACCAACACCGACGATCTGTCTCCCGCGCCCGACGCCTGGAGCCGCCCCGACATCCCGCTGCACGCCTTGGCGATGCTGAAGAATGCCCGTCCCGGCATCGAACCGGACGAGCCCGGCGCGCGTGGTCCGTTGCGCCAGTTGGACGCGCTGACCGCCAAGGGCAACCTTGTCGCCTATGTCGGCGACGTCGTCGGCACCGGCTCGTCGCGCAAATCGGCGACCAATTCGGTGCTGTGGTTCACCGGGACCGACATTCCCTACGTCCCCAACAAGCGTTTTGGCGGCGTCTGTCTGGGCAGCAAGATCGCTCCGATCTTCTACAACACGATGGAAGATGCGGGCGCTCTGCCGATCGAACTCGACGTCTCGGCGATGGAGATGGGCGATGTGGTCGAACTGCGCCCCTATGAGGGCAAGGCGCTGAAGGACGGCAAGGTCATCGCCGAGTTCAAGGTCAAGTCCGAGGTGATCTTCGACGAAGTCCGCGCCGGTGGCCGTATTCCGCTGATCATCGGCCGGGGCCTGACCGCGAAGGCGCGTGATGCGCTGGGCCTGCCCGCCAGCACCCTGTTCCGTCTTCCCGCCGTGCCGAAGGATAACGGCAAGGGCTTCTCGCTTGCCCAGAAGATCGTCGGCCGCGCCTGCGGTCTGCCGGAAGGGCTGGGGATGCGTCCCGGCACCTATTGCGAACCGCGAATGACGACGGTGGGCTCGCAGGACACCACCGGCCCGATGACGCGGGATGAATTGAAAGACCTCGCCTGCCTCGGCTTCTCCGCCGACATGGTAATGCAGTCGTTCTGCCACACCGCCGCTTATCCCAAGCCGGTCGATGTCAAGACCCACCACGAACTGCCCGGCTTCATCTCGACCCGGGGTGGTCTCAGCTTGCGGCCCGGCGATGGGGTGATCCATTCCTGGCTGAACCGCCTGCTGCTGCCCGACACGGTGGGCACCGGCGGCGATTCCCACACCCGCTTCCCGATTGGCCTGTCCTTCCCGGCCGGGTCGGGTCTGGTCGCCTTTGCCGCCGCTACGGGCGTGATGCCGCTCGATATGCCGGAAAGCGTGCTGGTTCGCTTCAAGGGCACGCTCCAGCCCGGCGTGACGCTGCGTGATCTGGTCAATGCGATCCCGCTCTATGCGATCCGCCAGGGTCTGCTGACCGTCGAGAAGAAGGGGAAGAAGAACGTCTTCTCCGGTCGCATCCTCGAAATCGAGGGTCTGCCCGATCTCAAGATCGAACAGGCGTTCGAACTGACCGACGCCTCGGCCGAACGCTCTGCCGCCGGGTGTACCGTCCATCTCGGCCCGGCCCCGATCATCGAGTACATGCGCTCGAACATCACCTTGATGAAGTGGATGATCGCCGAGGGCTATGAGGACCGCCGCGCGCTCGAACGCCGGATCAAGGCGATGGAAGCCTGGATCGCCGATCCCAAGCTGTTGGCCCCCGATCCTAACGCCGATTACGCCGCAGTGATCGAGATCGATCTGGCCGAGATCAAGGAACCGATCCTGGCCTGTCCCAACGATCCCGACGACGTGAAGACCCTGTCCGAGGTCGCGGGCGACAAGATCGACGAGGTGTTCATCGGCTCGTGCATGACCAATATCGGTCATTTCCGCGCTGCCGGTCGGGTGCTGGAAGGCAAGACCGATATCCCGACCCGGTTGTGGATCGCGCCGCCGACCAAGATGGATCAGATGATCCTGACCGAGGAAGGCTATTACGGCATCCTGGGCCGCGCCGGTGCGCGGATGGAACTGCCCGGCTGTTCGCTGTGCATGGGCAATCAGGCGCAGATCCGCAAGGGCGCGACCGCGATGTCAACCTCGACCCGCAACTTCCCCAACCGTCTGGGGATCGACACCCGGGTCTATCTCGGCTCGGCCGAACTGGCCGCCGTCTGTGCCCTGCTCGGCCGGATTCCGACCGTCGCCGAGTATATGGAGCAGGTCGCGGTGGTGAACGCCAAGGCGGGCGACATCTATCGCTACATGAACTTCGACCAGATCCCGGCCTTCCGCGACGTCGCCGCCACGGTGACGCTGTAGCATGTCGGGAAACGAGCCCAGGGCAATTGCCCGTCGCGGTCTGATGCTGGTCCTGTCCTCGCCCTCGGGCGCGGGCAAGACCACCATCTCGCGGGCCTTGTTGGAGCGTGAGACCGATATCTCGATGTCGGTCTCGGCCACCACCCGCTCGCCCCGACCGGGCGAGACGGACGGCAAGGATTACCATTTCGTCGACGTTGACCGCTTTCACCGGATGGTCGAAGCGGACGAGTTCCTCGAACATGCCCGCGTGTTCAGCAATTTCTATGGCACCCCGCGCGGCCCGGTCGAGGCGACCCTGGCCCAGGGGCAGGATGTGTTGTTCGACATCGACTGGCAGGGCACCCAGCAGCTGGCCCAGAACGCCCGGGCCGATCTGGTTTCGGTGTTCATCCTGCCGCCGTCGCTCGAGGAATTGCACCGCCGTCTCAGCGGGCGGGGGCTGGATTCCGCCGATGTCGTCGCCGAGCGGATGGCCAAGGCGGGCGACGAAATGAGCCATTGGCCGGAATACGATTACATCGTCGTCAATTCCGACCTGGAGCGATCGATCGGCGAGGTTCGCGCGATCCTTGCCGCCGCCCGCCTGAAGCGCGAGCGTCAGGCCGGGTTGCCCGCCTTTGTTAACCGTCTGCGCGGGCTTGACCGCGATTCCGGTGGCTGAAATGGGATGGGGCGGGGCGATCGGCTCCGCCCCGATCCGGCATCTTGTATATTCGTATTATCTAATGTAACATCCCCCCTCCGCTGGCAACACGCCCAGGAGAAAGGGATCACGATGGCCTCGTCACGTCTGCACGATTTTCCGGTTTCGTTTTTCTCCACCGTGATGGGGATGTCGGGGCTGACCATCGCCCTGCACAAGCTGGAAAAGACGCTGGGCCTGAGCGATCGGATCAGCCTTGGCCTGTTCGCATTGTCGCTGGCGCTGTTTGCCGTGCTGGCCGGTCTTTATCTGCTGAAACTGGTGCGCTATCCCGCCGCGATCGCCGAGGAATGGCGCCATCCGGTGCGGATCAGCTTCTTTCCCACCATCTCGGTCGGGCTGATTCTGCTCGGCACCGCCGCCCAAGCGGTTGATCTCGATCTTGCCCGTCTGTTGTGGGGCGTGGGGGCCGGGGCGCATCTGCTGCTGACGATCGCGGTGATGTCGTCCTGGATCAACCAGACCCATTACGAGATCGTCCATTCCAACCCGGCCTGGTTCATCCCCGTCGTCGGCAACATCGTCGTGCCGATTGCCGGAGTCAATTTTGCCCCCGCCGATCTGTCGTGGTTCTTCTTTGCCATCGGTCTGCTGTTCTGGCTGGTGCTGCTGACGATCGTGGTCTACCGGCTGATCTTCCACACCCCGCTGCCGGGTAAGCTGGTGCCGACCCTGTTCATCCTGCTGGCCCCGCCGTCGGTCGGCTTCATCGCCTGGGAGGCGCTGAGCGGCGGGATCGATGCCTTTGCTCGTCTGCTCTATTTCTCCGCTGTGTTCCTGTTCCTGCTGCTGATGGTCCAAGTACCGCGCTTTTCCGGGCTCAGCTTCACCTTGTCGTGGTGGGCCTATTCCTTTCCGCTCGCCGCGTTTTCGATCGCAACGATGGTGATGGGGGAAAAGACCGGGACGGCGCTGTATGTCTGGGCCGGGCTTGGTTTGGGGGGCGTGCTGGCCCTGCTGATCGCCGGTTTGTTCGCCCGTACCGTGCTGGCGGTGGTGCGGGGCGAGATCTGCCGACCCGAGGCGTAGGGGCGCGTTGAGTTGATCTTGGCGCGTCTCGCAGGCTACAGTGCCGCGCTGACCGACCGGGAGCTTCGTCCGCGTGCAAACCTATCTTGATCTGCTTCGCCGTATCCGCAGCGAGGGAACCCCAAAGGGCGACCGCACCGGCACCGGGACATTGTCGGTGTTCGGCCATCAGATGCGGTTCGACCTCGCCGACGGCTTTCCGTTGCTGACGACGAAGAAGCTCCACACCCGTTCGATCTTTCACGAATTGCTGTGGTTCCTGAAGGGCGAGACCAACATCGCCTATCTGAAGGCCAACAACGTCTCGATCTGGGACGAGTGGGCCGACGAAAACGGCGAATTGGGGCCGATCTATGGCAAGCAATGGCGTTCGTGGCCGGGTCGCGACGGCACGGCAATCGACCAGATCGCCCAACTGGTCGAGCAGATCAAACGCAATCCGGACTCGCGGCGTCTGATTGTGTCGGCCTGGAATGTCGCCGAAATCGCCGACATGGCCTTGCCGCCGTGTCATTGCCTGTTCCAGTTCCACGTCGCGGCGGGGCGGCTGTCCTGCCAGCTTTATCAGCGCTCGGGTGACGTCTTCCTGGGGGTGCCGTTCAACATCGCCTCTTATGCGCTGCTGACCCACATGGTGGCCCAGGTCACCGGGTTGCAGCCGGGCGAGTTCATCCACACCCTGGGCGATGCCCACCTTTACCTGAACCACCTCGAACAGGCCGATCTTCAATTGACCCGCGACCCCCGGCCGCTGCCGCGCCTGCGCCTCAACCCGGCAATCGACGATCTGTTTGGCTTTACCATCGACGATATCGGGATCGAGGGCTACGACCCTCATCCCCACATCAAGGCGGAGGTCGCGGTATGAGCGCCGCCCCCTCGCTGATCGTCGCCGTCGCCGCCAACGGCATCATCGGCCGCGACAATCAATTGCCCTGGCATATCCCCGAGGATTTGCGCTGGTTCAAGCGGACGACGCTGGGTAAGCCGGTGATCATGGGGCGGCGCACCTGGGACTCGCTTGGCCGTCCGCTGCCGGGGCGGCTGAATATCGTGCTGACCCGGCAACCGGGCTGGAGCGCCGAGGGCGCGGTGGTGGCGGACTCGCTCGACCACGCCTTGGCCCTGGCCGAGACGCACGCGCCGGATGTCGAGGCGATGGTGATCGGCGGGGCGCTGATCTTCGCCGAGGCGCTGCCCCGGATCGGGCGGATCTACCTGACCGAAATCGCCCGCGACTATCCGGGCGATACCTGCTTTCCTGCCTTCGACCGCGCCGACTGGGTCGAAACCGCCCGCGAGGCGCATGACGGCGATCCCGCCTATGCCTTCGTCGTGTTGGAGCGGAGAGCCGAGTCTCTCCGCGTCTGAGCGAACGTTTCTCCGGGGGTTAAGCCCCGTCATCCCCGGGCTTGACGTCCTCCAGCGCCTCAAGACGATTCTCGATCCGGTTAAGACCCGTCATCCCCGGGCTTGACCCGGGGGTCGATGAGTCACGGTCGAGACGGAATTGGAATCAGGAGGTGTCCTGCCCGGTAGGGATGCGCGGGTCAAGCCCGCGCATGACGAAGAAGAGGGCGGCGACACAGTCAAGGACGGTATCGCGCAGCCTTGACCTACACCGCGACCCGACGGATTTCGCCCAAGGGCACGAAGCCGGGATGGGCGTCGCGGAACACCTTGAACGTCTTGGGGCCGCGCCCTTCGGCGAAATCGTCATGGGCCTGGATCAGGGCGGCGCGACAGACGGCGGTGGTTTCATCGTCGTTGAGGCCGGTGATATCGGTGGTGCGGATCAGGTCGCGGAACCGCTTCAGGATGTGAAGACGGCTGACGCGGATGACTTGCGGGTCATAGGGGACGCCCAACGTGTCGAAGAACTGCTCGGCGCTGGACAGTTTGGCCAGGGTTTCGAGAATCATCGCTTTCAGGCTCCTTTTAGATCGGGGCGACCGAGGCACGCACCGCGTCGCGGTGAAAGCGCTTCAGGTCATCAAGAGTGGGAATGGTCTTGGTGCGGTCGGCATGGCGGCGGACCTGGGCCAGCATCCGTCGCGCGCCGGGCGTGTCGATTTCCAGCCCGGCTTCGTGGCAGGCGTGCAGCACCGAGGTCAGGCCGGAATGCTTGCCCAGCACCAGCCGGTGGTCACGGCCGAGTTCATGGGGGTCAATCGCCTGATAGGTGCGGCGGTCACGCAACAGGCCGCTGACATGGATACCGGATTCGTGAGTGAAGACGGCATCGCCGACGATGCTTTTGTTGACCGGCACCGGGCGACCCGAGGCGACGGCGACCAATTGCGATACCGGCCCGAGCGAGCGTTTGTTGATGCCGGTGGGAAGGCCGTAGAGGTGGTCGAGTGCCACCACCACCTCTTCCAGCGGCGCATTCCCGGCGCGTTCGCCCAGCCCGTTGACGGTGGTGCTGACATGGGTCGCGCCGCCCTTGACCGCCGCCAGGGAATTGGCGGTGGCCAGCCCGAGATCGTCGTGGGCGTGAATTTCCAGCTCGATCTCCGTCGCGGCGCGCAGGGCGGTGAAGCGCTCGTAAACGCCGAATGGCTCCATGATCCCCATCGTGTCGGCGAAGCGGAAGCGGCGGGCTCCGGCGGCCTCACAGGCCTGGATCACCTGGATCAGGAAGCCGGGATCGGCCCGTGACGAATCCTCGCCGCCGACCAGCACCTCGAACCCCATCGCGCAGGCCCGGCGCACCGAATAATCGATATGATCCAGCGCCCAGGCGCGGTCGCGCCCCAGCTTGGCCGACAATTGCAGATCAGAAACCGGGATCGACAGATTGACGATGCCGACCCCGCAGGTTGCCGCAGCGGCAAGGTCGTCTTCGCGCATCCGGCACCAGGCGATCAGGCGGGATTTGAGTCCGAGCGCGGCGACGGCGCGAATGCCCGCCTGCTCATCCTCGCCCATCATCGGAATGCCGACTTCGATCTCGGGCACTCCGGCGGCGTCGAGGGCGCGGGCGATCGCCAGTTTCTCGGAGCGGCGGAAGGCGACGCCAGCGGTCTGCTCGCCGTCGCGCAACGTGGTGTCATTGACAATGATCGGGGCGCGCACAGCCATGGTCCGTCTCCTCAGCCGCAGGTGCCGGACGAGCAGGAGCAACCGGGCGGAGGCGGCGGTACCGCGTTGGGATTGTCGAAGACGAAGCCCGATCCCATGGAGGATTCGGCGACGTAATCCATCGTCGCGCCGACCAGCCACATCGCCGAGCCGGGATCGACGAACACCTTGACGTCATCGACGTCGATCACTTCGTCATCTTCGGCGGCCTGTTCCTCCAGCCCCATGCTGTAGGTCAGTCCCGAACACCCTTTGCGGACCAGCACCCGCAGTCCGGTATACTCGCCTTGGCAAACCTCGCGGATCACCTCGACGGCTTTGTCGGTCAGGCTCAACATGATGGTTTCCTCCTCGAAGGCTGGGAAAGCCCCATGTCTGAAGGACAATGCAAGGGCGATGCCAACCGGGGAAAGGCGGAAATCCGGGGTTTTGTGGGTCGTGGGGGCTGGCTGGGATGCTACGTGTTGCGTCCATCCTGTCGCGTTTGCGACAGGGGGAGCGAGTCCGCCGCGGGCGTGCCGTCCTCGGCCCCGAAACACAGGCCGTAATCGACACAGACATCGCAATTGGGCGATTTGCAGATGATGATGCCTTCGCGCTGGCAGAGCTGGCGATAGAAGAACTTCTTCCACTTCATGTCGCGGCTGTTGAGGGCGGCCAAAGTGGGGAAGTGGCGGCGGATCAACGCCGACAGGTCGGCGCGTCCGGTCAGGCCGAGGTCTTGCCACAGATGGTTGGCCCCCAGCGAGCGGCGGGCCAGGATATGGGCCAGCCACTCTTCCTCGACCAGCACGCCGCGGCGATTGCCCAGGATCAGGGCACGTAGATCGGGTTCTTCGGGCGAGAGCGGCAGATCGTCATGAATTTCGACCGACAGACCGGCCAGCAGGTTGGGAGCGTCGGGGAAATGGCGGCCGATCAGGGCCGCCAGCGATTCCGACGACAGCCCCAATCCCCGCGCCAATGGGGCGGACCCGTCGTTCAGGGCGACGCGGATCGCACAGGCGAACAGGTGGCGGTCGAACGGATCGCCGCCCCCCGGCCCATCCATCAACCGGGCATACAGGGTGTCGGCCATCCGTTTTCTCCCACCGAAAGGTCATTCGTGGCGAAGAGCCTGGAGCAGGACTGTTCCAAGCTCTTTGCCCCGGCTTACAGGCACTGTCGTCAGGCCGGAACCGGCTCGTGCGTCTGTGCCTTGGTGCCACAGACCTGCTCGCACGATCCGCAGCCGATGCACTTGCCGGCCTGCTCCAGCGTCATCACCTTGCGGACAACGTCGCCGTCATCATCGTCGAACGGATCGCACATGTCGCCATCTTCGTTGATGCCCATCAGCTTCATCACGGCGTGTGAACAGACTTTGAAACACCGGCCGCAGCCGATGCACAGATCGGCGCTGATTTCGGTCAGGTACTTGGGAATCCACGGGGATCCATCACGGCTGGAAAACTGGCGGTACGACATCGGAACCTCTCCTTCGTTTTCGATTGCTTGAGATTGGGGGGATTTCAGGTCGCGCTGGCGACGTCGGGGAAGCGCTCGATCATCGCCACCGCCTCGTCGATGATCTTGGCGGCCTTGGCGGACATCGCCTCGACCGATTCGAAGCCAAAGCGGTGCAGATCGCGCAGATAGGAATTGACCACCACCAGCCGTCCGGCGGTCAGCAGCATCCGCCCCCAGCCTTCGTGATGAATCTTCATGATCGGAGCGGCGCTGTGCCCGCTGCGCTGTTCGATCGCCAGCCCGATCGCGGCGTAATACAGTTCGACCCGCCACAGGATGTCGGGATCGGGGTCGCCGATCATCGGAATCTCGCGGCGCTGTTCCTTGGTGACGATGAAGGGGGCGAGGATCGCCGCATCCGGCATCGTCTCCCACGCGCCGCTGCCATCATGGGCGCGGATCAGCATTAACAGCGATTTGAGGAACGGGTCGGTGTAAGCGGACTCTGCCATGGGTCACTCTCTTTTCCGTGGTTAATCTTCGTCGTCGACGAACCGTTCGGCCCCTTCCTCGGGGTCCTTCAGCAGCTTGCGCAGCCACGGCGGCGGATTGCCCTTCAGCATGGTGCGGACCCGTTCGATCACCTGGGGGATCGGCTCGTCGTCGGGCAGCTTGATCGGATGGACGTTGGCGCGAACGACACGGGCCGCCGCCGGGCCGCCGATGGCGCGGCAGAACAGCAAGGCCGAGCCGTTCAGCGCCGATATCTTCGCGGTCAGCCGGTCTTCGCCGTCCTCGGGATGAGCGCCGGTCTCGGCACTGACCAGATCGAACTGCACCGCTTCGACAAAGGTGTGTTCGTCCGGTCCGACATCGTAGAACAGGAAGGTCCGCGCGCTGGCGAAATGGGCATCCACCCGCTGGCGGTCCTGGGTGGCGATGGCGATTCTCATGTGACCTCCTTTAGTTCGTCTCGGCCCGTCACCGGACAGGCAATCGTCCGGGTTAACCAGCCGCAGCCGGCGTGTGGCCATGGGTGTGCTCCGCGGAGATAGGGCCGTGGTTGGGGCACTCCATCAGGATGTTGCCCAACCGGGTGATGAGATCGCGGGTCCCGCGATAGCCCGCATTGACTTCGTGAGCGGGGCCCAGCCGGTCAAACACCGGGAATCCGGCGCGATAGAGCGGCGTCGACAGCCGCGAGGCCGCCTGACGTCCGTTGGAATTGGCAATGATCAGGTCACAGCCGCCCGCTTCGAGAATCTGGTCTTCCAGATCTTCGAAATCGCCGATGATCACCCGCTCGGCCGGAAGCTCGGCCAGATGCGGTACCGCCTGGGTGGTGACGGCGGCGGCGATGGTGGCCCCCATGTCGGCGACCAGCTTGCCCATGCTCCACAGCAGCGCGGGTTCGGCGGCAATCGCAAACGAGCGGCCGCCGAAGTAAAAGTGCCCGTCCAGCATCGCATCGACCAGTTGCGAGCGGGCGCGGCGTTGCCGGGCCGGAACCGGTATCTCGGCCACCGTCGACAGGCAGACCATCAGCCGGTCAACCGCTTCCAGTCCGGTGACGCGGTCGAACAGCACGAACGGCACCCCGGTCTTTTCCTGAAGCGTCCGCGCCGAGACCCGCATGTGCTCGCCGATCGCGATCGTCAGCTTCGACCGCCCCATCTCGCGCACCTTGGCGACCGGGGTGCCGCCCAGAGTGGTGGGGACGTAGGAATCGGCGACATGACCGTCAAGCGAGTCCGACAGATCGGGCAGCACGATCACATCGAGGCCGAAATCGGCGATGATGTCCTTTAACGCTTCGATATCGCCGGGGGTCATGTGACAGCCGGGCAGCAGGTTGACCTGATGCAGCTTGGCCAGTCCCCCGGTCGGAACCGCCAGCGCCCGGATGATCGCCGCGACCGCCTTGCCCCAGCCGGTTTCCAGCGACCCGGCGAAGTCGGGGGCGCTGACGTCGACGACGGCGATGTCATTCAGTTCCTTGTTGCGGGCACGAATCTGCTTCAATTCGCCCGACATGTCCTCCCCCCGCGTCTCGGTCAGCGCGGTCGAGATCAGGCCGATGATCTCGGGCTTGGCCCGGCTGGCGATGTTGAGCAGACCTTCCTCGACCTGATCCATCCCGCCCAGGATGGTGCTGATCTCGTTCATCGCGGTGGTCTGGAGCGGGATCGCCTCGCGGAAATGGCGGACCATCATCACCAGGGCAAAGGCGGTGCAGCCCTGGCTGCCGTGGAACATCGGCAGGCAGCCCTTCATCCCCATGAAGGCGAGGGCCGCGCCCAGCGGCGCGCTGACCTTCAGCGGGCAGGTGGACAGGGGCTTTTTGTGATCGACGATCAGAGCCATCGTGGCCGCCTCCTATTGCGGGTCCCAGGGCGCGGGAGCCCGGACCTGATTCCAGATTGGGTTGTTGATCGACAGGTCGATCTGGCGGACCAGGGCGACCATGCCGTCATAGGCGGCATAGCCATGGTGACGTTCCTGGTTGATGTCGATCCAGGGGGTCCGCGCCTTCAGCGCAATGAATTGCGACCGTCCGCCCGACAGCATCATGTCGGCGCGGCCTTCGGCGAACATTTTGTACATCTCGCGCGGCGGGATCGCGTCGGCCAGCTTTTCCTCGTCGCCGCCCAGACGGGCCAGCGCCTTTTCGCGGTCGGAGGCGGTGGCTTTACGCACCGAGGAGCCGACCACCTCCATCCCCACTTCCTGAAGCGCCTGGATCACCGACCAGCTTTTGACCCCGCCGGTGTAAAGCAGAACCCGCTTCCCCTTCAGCCGGGCCTTGTACGGCTCGATCCGCGCCCAGGCCAACGCCTCCTGCTCGGCGATCAGGGCCTCGGTGCGGTCGATCAGGGTGGGGTCGGCACCGCGTTCGACCAGCAATCCGGCGATGGCGCGCAGCGCGTCCGAGGTGTCGGAGATGCCATAGAACGATCCCTCGAAATAAGGGATGCCGTATTTTTCCTTCATCTTGCGCGCCAGCGTCACCAGCGCCTGACTACAGAGCACCATGTTGACGCGGGCGGTGTGACAGGCGGCGACGTCGGCGAAGCGGGCATCGCCGGTGATCGAGGCGCGCAGCCGGATGCCCAGCCGGGCCAGCAGCGGACGGAACTGGTCCAACTCGCCGCAGACATTGTATTCGCCGAGGATGTTGATGTCGGTGGGGCCGACATCGTCGGGTTCGACGGTGCCGATGACGTGCTCGAACAACGCCTCGCCCGCCAGCCGGTTGCCCAGATTCTTCGAACCGACGAAGCCCGGCGCGTTGACCGGGATCACCGGAACGCCCATCCGCTCGGTCGCGGCCTTGCACACCGCTTCGACATCGTCGCCGATCAGGGCGCCGACACAGGTCTGATAGACGAACACGGCGGGGGGAGAGTGACGGGCAATCGCCTTGCGGATCGCCTTGTACAGCTTCTTTTCGCCGCCATGGATGATGTCAAGATTGTCCATGTCGGTGGTGAAGCCCAGCCGGTACAGCGTCGGCCCGGTGCTCCAGGCGTTGCGGCTGTCCCACGAATTGCCTTCACAGGCGATCGGGCCATGGACGAGGTGAACGACATCGGTGATCGGCTGCAACGCGATCTTGGCCCCGTCGAAGGCGCAGCCTCCGGCGGCGGCCCCCGGCACCAGCTTCTTGCCGCATCCCTTCTTGCGCTCGCCCGCCGACTTCGCCGTGTTGACGGCGCAGCCCGGTTCGGTCATCAGCTCCTGGATTTTTCGCTTGAGCATCTGGGCAGGCCTCCCGTTGCGGTACGAGACCTAGGTATGCAAGCCCTGCGCCAAGTTCTGGACTGGCGGAAATGCTGGGGATTTTCCGGGGATAGCGCGACATTGTCGCGTCAGCGTCATGTCTGCGACAGGCGATTGTCGCAAAAAGAAGCACACGAAAGAGGGGTGCGCTTAGGCAGAGAGGGATATTTTAAGGCCGCCGTGCGGCCTTTTGCGACGAGGGGAAGTAACGGTCGATGGCGCGGGCAATCGCCTTGGCCAGCCGGGCGCGATAGGTCGGTTGGCGCAACTGCTTTTCTTCGTAATCGTTCGACAGATAGCCGGTCTCGACCAGAACCGACGGTAGGTCCGGGGCTTTCAACACGGCAAACCCGGCGAAGCGGTGGGTATTGTCGAGCAGATTGAATTCCTGTCCCACCTCATCGACCATTTCCGAAGCAAACCCGGCCGAGCGGTTCCTCGTTTCGCGCTGGGCGAGATCGATCAGGATGCCGGCGACGTCGGGGGTTTCGTGGCTGAGATCAACCCCGGCGATCAGGTCGGCCTTGTTTTCCTTTTCTGCCAGCGCCTGCGCTTCGTTATCCGAGGCGTTCTGCGACAGGGTATAGACCGACAGGCCGCGAATGGACGGGTTCTGCACCGCATCGGCGTGGAGCGAGATGAACAGATCGGCGCCATATTGGCGGGCGATCGCCACCCGGTCGCGCAGGCGGATGAAGACGTCGCGGTCGCGGGTCAAATGAACGCGATAGCGGCCGCTTTTCTCCAACGCGGTCTTCAGTTCGCGGGCCAGCGCCAGGGTGATGTGCTTTTCATAGATGCCGGAAACGCCGATCGCGCCGGGATCGACGCCGCCATGGCCGGGATCGATCACGATCACCGGCAACCCGCCATCGCGGGGGCGGGACACCGCATCCTCGCTGGTGGACGGAGACATCGCGGCGGGCTGGATTTCGGGGCGCGGACTCGCGGCCTCGACCTTGGCCGGTTCGGCCCGAACCGGCTCGGCACGGCTGGGCGCGGGCGGCGGCGCGGGCCGTTCCGGCGGTGGCGGCATCGGGACCGACAACAGATTGCCGCTTCGGGCCGGGCGCTCGACCGGCGCGGGCCGTTCAACCGGCGTGGGAACGGGAGCGGTGGCGGCGACGGTGGGCGCGGGAGTGGGTGCCGGGGCGGGAGCCGGAATCGGCGCGGCGGCGGCCACGATCTTGCGCTCGTCCTTGCGCTCTTCGGGCGGCGGCGGCGGAGGCGGAGGGGGCGGTGGGGCGGCCGCGACCGTCTCGGACGGCAGGGCGTTCGGGCTGGTCAGCACGATCCGGCCCGGACTGTGCTGAACCTGGGGATCGGCGGCGGCCTGCGGCTCGGCGACCACCGGACGGGGCGGCGGTGGGGCGGGACGGGGCAGGGCGGTAACGGTTTGTTTGGCGGCAGGGGGGGGCGTGGCCGCCGTGGGGTGCGGCTTGGGCTGCGCGGCGGCGGCATTCTCGTCGAGATCGACCACCAGACGCCAGCCCAGTCCGTCGCGCGGCGCGATCAGAAAGCTGTTCTTTAAGGTCGCGGGCCGTCGCAGATCGAGCACGATGCGGCTGTCACCGGCATGAACGCCGTTGACCGCGCCGACCGGATGGCTGAGGACCGCCGGTCCCTGCCAGTCCAGCCCGGCCACATCGATCACGATCTGGTGCGGGAAGGTCTGGGCGGTGACTTTGAACGTCACCTTCTCGGACAGGTCGGCGACAAAGCGGGTGACGCCGTCGCTCGGTTGACCCAGCCGCGCCCCCGACGCCGATGCCGCCAGGGCAGCATGCGGCCAAACAAAGGCATCGACCGGCGGCAGAAACGCCGTCGCCAGGGCCAGCATCGGCAGTGTGGCAATATGTCGTCGAACCATGCCGACCCGTCAGTGGCCGCTAAATCAGGGAAACCGCGTCCAGCTATACCGCAGACATCGACCGAAGCTCAATTCAAAAGTCTTTGATTTGGAAGGCTCTTCGCCTTGGCGGTCAATCAAGCCGGGACCTGGACCAATAAGATCGTTGTCGAAAGCGGCCACTACCGCTATTTTGAAGCGTCATCAGCACGCAATGTCCGTTCGCCCGCTCGCGGGCGGTTGTGGCGTAGCGCCTTTTCGCGGCAGACGCGACCCCGGCGAGACGCTTTTTCGGACTTACGTTGCCGTTTTC
>NZ_AQPH01000051.1 GCF_000442515.1 Magnetospirillum fulvum MGU-K5
CCGCGTTGTTGATGAGCGTGGTGCTGCTCGCCACCCCCTACGCCCAGGTCTACGACATGGGGCAATTGACCCTGGCGGTGGTGCTGCTGACCGAATATGTCCTGTCCTCGGGACGAACGCTGGCCCCCGGCGAACGGCTGGGATTATTTGCCGCCTGGGTTTGCCCGTTCTTCCTGATTCTGCCGCCGCTCCAGACGCTTCCGGTCGCGCTGCTGGCTCAGATCGGGCTGGCCGCGCTGATCTGCCGCCGTATCTGGGCGGCCCCGCCTCCGGTCAGCCTCTCCCCCGCTGCGGACAAAGCCGCCCTCACTTCACAAGCTTAAGCTCGGACAACCGGCCCGAGATCGTGCTGAACACTCCATTCAGATCGCTGACGTTGGAGACGTTATAGTAATACCCACTGTTGGAGGCGCATTGAGTCAGCAGGTTCTGCGTCCCCGACGAAACGGCACCATTGGTATTGAGGGCGATGGTGAAGATGGTGATCCCCGCCGCCTTGGCGTTTGTGCACGCTTGAATCAGGATATCATCTGCCGCCGCCGTACTTGTTATACGACGATAATCATCGTTAATATAAATATCTCCACTGTCCTGACCATAACGAACAGAGTAACGGACATTGCCGTTTCCGTCCGTTGGACTTCCATTGACATCCTTAGGGGCCCCCTTGAACGCCCCCGCCATATAGTAATCATCTGTAACAAGATAAACTCCAGACCATCCTGTCGAACCGCTTTCTCCTGTATTTGTATAAGAAGGTGCGTTATTTCCATCGGTCAGAAGAACGATGGCCTTGGTCAGAGTAGTAGCGGAATCCTGCGGCAGAGCGGCATTGCCCCAGCCATCGGCGGCACTGGAATTCCGCCACCCTGGATCAAGCATGCGCCATGCCCACAAGACGCCGGAGCTGATCATCGTGCTGCCGTTCCCGACCATCGCCTTGATATTATTAAGAATATTTTGCTGATTACTGCTAAGGAACGTCACCCTGGCCAGATTGGAGCAACCGGGGTCGTTTTTCTTCGACGAGGCAAAATATGGATTACTAGTACTCCAAGCCGGCGTGCTGTTTCGCTGGCACCAACCCCAAGAGCATGAAACCGTATAGCTCCACCGATAATAAAAAGACGCCCAATCCTCGAAGGGAGCCGTCGTGGGAGGGGCGGCATTCAGACTATAAACGTTCCCGCTGCTCCGCTCGAAAAAGCAGCCATTCCAGTCGGAGATCGAGTTGAAATGCTTTAGCCCGCCGCTGCCCACCCAGCCGGAATGAACCGTTCCCGACGAATCCTTCCCGGCGCGGACGGTTTCGGTAAACGGCACCAGACCGACATAAATCTTCGCCCCGGTCGAGTTATTGCCGAACAGGGAATTGACCATGTTGGTCGCGGCGTTTTTCATCGCCTGCAACTTGCCGTAATCGTTCATCGACCCGGTATTATCCATCGCCAGCACCAGTTCGAGATTGCTGTTGGTGGTGCGCTGGGCCTGATTGGAAACGGTGAAGGTGATGTTGCTGAGGGGGATAAAACCGAGGCTGAGCAGCGGGAGGGAAAGGCTGGCGGTCGCGGTGATGATGTCGCCGGTTGCCTTGGTCACCGAGCAGACCTTCGCGGCATTATCCGCAGTCACCTTGGTCCCATCGACGACGAAGGTCAGCGATTGGGAGATCGAACTCCCCAGATAATTGCTTCCCATATTGGCGGAAAAGTAGGCTTCGCCCTGAGCTTTGCAGTCGGCCGAGCCAAGGCTGTGTCCTGCCGCCAGAACCGCGGCGTCGATCGCCGCCTGGGCGCGCGATTTGATCAGATAGGCCCTTACCACGTCGATCCCACCCATCATCAGCAGTACCATCGTCGCGATACAGACGGTGACGATGATGCCCGCCACGCCGCGACGGTCGCTGGCTAAAGCGTGGATACGAGTGCCGAACCCCTGATCAATCATTGCCCCACTCCCATCCCACGCCTGGGCCTTGCCCTGGCATCGCTCCATTGAATAAGGCCCCACCTAAGACGGACAATTGGCGTTGGTTGTCGCATCATAAAGAATAGACAAAGAATTCACCCGAGCCCGAAAATATGCAGACCGGGACATCGTCATTCGTCCCGGCATAGAGGGAACATAAATTCGCAGATACGGGAACCAGTCAAAATTATAGAAGATTTCGGTCACAATCACCGTGTCACCGTCATTCTTTGGGATGATCCCTGTCGGCAGATTTGCCGCCCCCCCGATCACGCCGACCTGACTTGCGGCACCGTTCAGGGTATAGGAACTGATCTTTTGCCAATTGACGGCCGCGCCCACCGTCTTGGCATAGACAACGGCACTGACGATGATCTCGCCATTGGCCTTGATGTCGAGCGGCTGCGCGATCATCGGCGCCACCGTGCTGAGATAGGTGTTCAGGCTGTTGGGATCGCTGGCGCTGCTCGCATCGCAAACCAGATTCCGCCGGGAAACCAGATCGGAGAGGGTAAAGGCGGTCCGCTCCATCGTCGCGATCGAGCGGACGAAGATATAGGATTCATAAAATCCAACCAGAATGATCATCAAGATCGGGATCAGCAACGCCAGTTCAATCGCGGTGACAGCGCGGCAATCGGCGATCAGCTTCCGCACGATTTTATTCATTTTGAATGACCAGGGATCGAGAGAACGTGAGTTTCTGTAGTCCCGCCAGATGAATGACCCCGGTGAAACTGGGCCGGGTGACGTTGACGCTATAGACGACGATATCGCCGGTCCCGCCCGCGCCCGACGCCCCCATATCCGCATCCCAATGCCCGTTGGCATTGACATCGACATAGTCGCAGCTTGCCGTCACCGCACTCCCGGTGCAGGGCACGCAGGAAGCGGTACAGGTTCCGTCCGGATGCAAAACGGAATTCACCGGCTCGGGCTGGCCGACATTGGAAAAGGATTTATACGATTTCGTCGTGATCGTTATTTGATCGTCCGATTCGACCCACCGTCTCATATATTTCGTCACGGTGTTCCGGATGATCTGATCGCGATTTCCATCCGCGATACTCGAAGTCGCCATTCCGTAACGCGCGGCGTCATGAACGGCGATTTCCAGTGACGCATCGGTCATCAGAATCACCCCGACTTCCATCGTCCCCGCCGTCAGCAACAGCAGGATCGGGATCAGGAAGGCGAATTCCAGCCCGACCGAGCCCCGTACTCCCAGACGGAAGAGACGCTGCGTCATGGCCCGTTTGCCTTGGGGCCAGGCAGTTCCCCGCCGGGAGCCGGAACCGCCCGCATGTCAAGGTGCGGGGTGGGCATTGCGGGCGGCGGCGGCGATTCGGCCAGACGCTGACGCAGCATCGCGTAATAACGCAGATCGTTCTGGATCGATCCGGCATCGAGATCGGTCGACAACACGTTCTCCGACGCGTCGGTGTTGCCCATCAAGCCATACGCCAGCGCCAGATTGTGCCGGGCCTTGGACGGCGCGCTGGGGCTTTGGACGATTTCCATCAGAATATCGACCGCCGCGCGCGGATTGCCCGACAGAGCCAGCGACAGGCCAAGATTGTTGCGTGCGGCCACATCGTCGGGCTTCAACGCGAGGGCTTTGAGGTAGAGTTCCTGGGCACTGGCGGAATTTCCGCACAAATCCTGGATCGTCCCCAGGCCGACCAGCGGACGCGGATCGGTTCGTCCGGTGAGTTCGGCGGCATGATTATAGACGGTCTGGGCATCGGCGAACCGCCGCTGCATGATCGCGATCCGTCCCTGCCCCAGCAACGGCTCGACCGCCGTGGGATTGATTTCGCTGGCCCGAACATAGGCTTTCAGCGCCGCGGCACTTTCCCCCGAACGCATCAGCGCATCGGCAAGGCCGAGACTGGCCTCGTAATCGTCCGGCTTTCCCTTCAGCGCCTGTTGGTAAAAGTTGATCGCGCCGACCGCATCGCCGCCACTCAGCGAGGCATTGCCCATGCGGACCGATTCTTTTGCCGGGATCAGTTTGGCCGATCGGTCCTCGCTAGGGCGGTCGGAGGTGGCGCACGCAGCAACCATCCCGCCGACCAGGGCGACCAGAACGATGCGTCCGCGTCGATTGTGCCTCATTTTCCGAACACCTCCATGACCCGCAGGAACGCCGGCCCCCCAGCCAGAATCAGGACCGCAGGCAAAATCAAAATCATCATCGGGATCGTTATCTTCGTCGACAGCTTGGCCCCCTTTTCCTCCATCGCCAGAACCCGGGCACGGCGTTCGCTTTTCGCCAAGGTCTTCAGCGCATGGGTAATCGGGGTGCCGTAACGTTGCGACTGAATCAGGGTCGTCACCATCGCGCTGAGGGCCGGAATCCCGGTCCGATCGGCCAGATTGCGCAACCCGGCCATCGGGTCGGCCCGCAGCGAGATATCGTCCGCAGTAATCGCCAGTTCGTCGGCAAGCGGCTTGCTGATCGGAGCAAACTCGGTCGAGACCCGCCGCAGCGTGGCGCTTAGGCTGTACCCGGCATTGGTGCAGATCACCATCAGATCCAGCACGTCGGGAAGAGCTTGGTGAATGGCGGCGCGCCGCTTTTTGACCACCCAATCCAGCCCCATTTCCGGCAGGATCAGGCCGACGAACAGCCCCCCGAACACCGCGATCATCTTGTAAAAAACGTTTTCCAGATCGGGAAAGGCGTTCAGAGCGAACGCGGCGATCACCGCGCACAGCAGGCCAAAGCCCAGCTTCCCCACAATGAAGATGCGCAGCGCCATCGGATGGCGGATACCCGCCGACAGCAGGCTGCGGGAGAACTTGGCCCGTTGCGCTGCGTCATAGATCGGCAGATGGTCGGCAATCCTGGACATAACCCGGATCACCGGGGTGAAGACCGAGCCGCGCTCATTGTTTTCTACCGTCAGGGTGCGTTCGAGTGTCGCATCCGCCTCGGCCTTGGCTCGTTCGGCGATCCGCAAATGGGGCCGGTTCAGGCTGACATAGGTCAGACCGCCCAGGCTTACCGCCGCAGCGACCGCAACCAGCAGAACAAGCGCGGGAAAGGTTCCGGCCATCGCGTCACGCCTCCAGCTTCGTCATGCGGAAGATGATCGCCTGCCCCAGCACAATCATTCCCACCGCCAGGGCAACCAGATGATGGCCCGTTTCGGTATGGATCAGGACGTCGATGTAATCCCCCCCGACGACATACAACCCGCCGGTGATCGCCAGCGGGATCGTGGCGATGACTTTCGACGCCATCCGTCCCTCGGCGGTCAGCGCCCTTGTCTTCAGCCGAACATCCATCCGGGCCCGAATGATCGCGGCCAGATTTTCCAGGGTATCGCTCAGCGGACCGCCGGTTTCGCGTTGCAATTCCAGGCAGACGGCAAAGAATTTGAATTCGGGAACGCCAATCCGCTTGCTGGCCGAGGCGAACACCTCGCTCTGATCGACCCCAAGCCGCAGCGCGTCGCCCATCCGTTTGTATTCGCCGCCGATCGGACCGGGAATCTCCTCCCCCACCGTCTGAATCGCTACACTGACCGGAACACCGGCCCGAACCGCGCGGATGATCGTTTCCAGAACCTCGGGAAATCCTTCGGTGAAGCGGCGGCGATATTTCGCGCGCAGAGCAAAAAAACCAGGGCGCAAACCAGCCCCGCTTGCACCGGAACCGCGACCAGAAGAAGCGATTTGGGAAACCCGGACAGAAACACGCCGGGCACCGCCAACAGGCCGCCAGCGATCATTGCGATCAGCAATTGGCGCAATCCGGCGACGCCGCCGAAATCAAGAACGCGAGCCCGCAATACTTCGATGGCGGCCTGAATGCTGACCGATTCCGTCAGCGGTCGCGACAGCAATGACCCGCGATCGGACAGATCGTCGATGTCGGCGACCCGGCATTGGTCGGCGACTGCCTGGGCGCGGCGGCGCATCACCGCCTGGGGACTTTCGTCCTGGCTGCGGCGAATGATCGAATAGGCCCCCCAGCAGATCAGGACGGCGGTAAATCCTGCCAGCGTGACGACATCTTCCGGGGCCATCAGGCTCATTCGCGCATCGCCTCCAGCAAGGCGCGATCGAGCGAGTAATAGGCCGCGCGGGTGGCAAAGGCCGGACGAAGACCGGAATTGACGAAGCGGCCAGACACCTCGTCATTATAAGCGGTGGCGTCATACTCGAAGGTGAACAGGTCCTGGGTGATGATGATATCACCCTCCATCCCCGCCACCTCGGTCACGCTGGTGATGCGGCGCACGCCATCACGCATCCGTTCCAACTGGATGATCAAGTGGAGCGCCCCGGCGATCTGCCGCCGGATCGAGAGAAGCGGCAGGGTCCGGGTCGCCATCAGCACCATGCTTTCCAGCCGGGTCAGCGCATCGCGGGCGCTGTTGGCGTGGATCGTGCTCATCGAGCCGTCATGGCCGGTATTCATCGCCTGCAACACGTCAAAGGCTTCGGCGCCGCGGGTTTCCCCCAGAATGATGCGGTCCGGGCGCATTCGCAGGGCATTGCGGACCAGTTCGCGCTGGTCGATCGCCCCCACCCCTTCGATATTGATCGGCCGGGTCTCCATCGAGACCACATGCGGCTGCTGCAACTGCAACTCGGCGGCGTCCTCGATGGTGACGATCCGTTCGCCGGGATCAATGCCGTAAGACAGCGTGTTCATCATCGTGGTCTTGCCGCTGCCGGTTCCACCCGAGATCAGAATGTTGCAGCGGCAGGCACAGGCGATTTCGAGAACCCGGGCCATGGGACGGGACAGATTGCCCTGGGCCACCATCCGGTTGAAAGTGATCGAGCGCTTCGAGAATTTGCGGATCGAGATATAGGTGCCCTTCAGCGCCAAGGGCGGCAGAACCACATTAACGCGGCTGCCATCGGCCAGACGGGCATCGACCATCGGGCTGCTTTCATCGACGCGACGGCCGACCGACCCGGCGATGCGTTGGGCGACATTGGTGACGTGGGTATTGTCGCGAAAGCGGATCGGGGTCAGCTCAAGGTGACCATGCCGCTCGACATAGACCTGATCCGGCCCGTTGACGAGAATGTCGGTGATGGAATCGTCGGCGAGCAACGGCTCGATCGGACCGATGCCGAACATGTCATTCAGCAGTTCGCGTGCCATCAATTCCTGATCGGCCGCCGTCACCATCAATCGGTCACGAACGCAAATTTCCGCGACGAGGGCGAGCAGATCCTTTTCAACCAGCTCGCGCGACCGCATCACCGTCGCCGACACATTGATCGACGACAGCACAGAGGTACGCACCGACTGGAAAATCTCGGAGCGCAGCAGCCCCTTTTGATCGAGCCTCGGGGCTCCGCCCGTCGTTTGGGCAAGATCGGTGTCGTCAAGCGCCAGCGTCCCCGCCTCGTCGGACCCGCCGCTGACGTCTTCGCCAACCGGGCGCGCGGCCCCTCGCCTGATCTTTTGCCCGAACATCCCTAGCCTCCCAGTTTCAGAAACTTGCCGAGAGCCGGAAGGCGACGCCAAAACGGAACGTTGGCGGCGTTCGCCTCAAGATGACGGCCCGCCAGATCGTCAACCAGCCGCCGCATCGCCTGGGCCAACGGCCCCTTCCCCGCCACGACCGGCGGGCCGATATTCTCGCCCAGGCCTGCCGCGTCGCGGTCGAAGGGAAGAACGTGCAAAATCCGCCGCCCCACGGCGGCTTCGAAATCGGGCAGACGCAATTCAGCCCGGCCCGGCTGGTTGGGCTGATTGACCACCACCATCACCGGCACCTTGGTATCGCGCAGTTCCGCCAGTTGGAGCAGCCGCACGGTTTCCCGGGTCGAGATCACCGACGGCTCGGTGACGACCACCACCGTTTCGGCGGCATTGACCAGGGAGGCGGCGATCTCTCCGCCCCGGCAGGGCAGATCGAGAATGACGTAGTGAAACAGCTTCTTCAGCTCGACCAGCAACATGTTCAGCGACTTGGCCGGCAGGACTCCCGCCTCGCCGAGGTCGTATCGGGCCGAGAGCAGGAACAGCCGGGGCGCGACCTGGACGAAACTGCGCTCGACATAATGAGGATCGAGCTGGTTGATGTTCTTTAAGAGATCGGCCAATCCCTTGTTGTTTTGCGATCCGAGCAGAATGTCGAGAGAGCCGCCGAACGGATCGAGATCAATCACGGCGACCCGCCGCTCAAGATCGCGGGCCAGACGCCACCCCATATTGGCGGCGACCGTGCTGGTACCGACACCGCCGCGCGAACCCAGGCAGGCAACCAGCTTTCCGGTGCGGATTTGGTGGACCGGCTCGGACCGGCCGTTGAGGCGGCCCATCACCCGGTGCAACAGGTCCATGGTCAGAGGCTTGACGATATAATCGTCCACCCCCATCCGCAGCAATTCGCGGAACAGGCCGATATCGTTCCGCTCTCCCACCACCACCACCGAGACACCGGGCGGACAGACATTGGCCAGGTTGGCCAGATCGGTATGCGGCATCGCGGATTTGGAAACGTCGACAACCAATTGCTCGGGCGGATGATCGACATTCGCCAACATCGAGATCAGATCGTTGACGCTTCCCTGAAAGACGAAGGCATGGGGGATCATCGCCTCAAGAACGAACATCTCAAGGATCGAGACGCTGACATCGTCGGCCATCACCGCGATAAAATCGACGTTCTTGGGGATCGACTGAGTGCCGCGGGCAAATTTGCTGATAACGTCCATACGCTTGACGCTTTCTTTGTTTAACTGACCTACTGAGCGCCCCCACCAGACGCGCCCGCCCCCCGGACCCGCCCCCGGTTCCAACCCGCGACACACCAAGGGCGGGAGGCGGTTTGATCTTGTCAGTGAGGTAGCGTTCAACCGCCGCAGAGGTCGTCGTGGCCGTCGGCCCGCCAAACGTCGTCGGCTGGAACAGATCGGCGGGGTCAACCACCTGGGCCGCCAGATTGCCGTAAGTGGCACAGCCCAAGGACAGTTGGGGTCGCTTGGACGCCCCAATCACTTCGTTGGGGGTGATGATCGTCGAACAATCCGGCCCTTGAACCTCGACATGAACGATCTCGACCCGAGCCAGTGTCCCGACATCGGCATTCGGAATCACGATGGTCCAACCGGGGGGAATGCCAAGACCGGCGGCCCAGGATTGCACAATTCCTTCGCTGGGCGGATTCCACCCGGCGGGCAGGAAAATGCGGACCCGGGTCTTCGTCGCCCCCGACGCCTCCAGTGCCATCGTGATCGCCGCCAGTTCGTCGCGGCGGGGATGGGCGGGATCGACGACGGAGACCACTTCGCTGCGCGTTTCGACCCGGATCGAACTGGGATCGGGCAGGCTGGTGTAATTGGGACGGGGAAAGCACCCGGCCAGCAACGGCAGGACCAGAACAGTCGGTAAAACTCGGGACAGACGGCGCGTCATCGTCAGGGCCCTTTCGTCAGTAGGAGAAGCCGGCATTGCCGACCAGCCGGATCGACTTGGCCGCGAGGGGATCGCTGCCCAACCGGGAATGGGCGATGTACTCGACATCGTTGGCCGGACGCAGGCTTTCCGCCGGGGTGTGCAGACCCGTCCCATCGGTTGGCCGCACCAGATAGGCGGTGACGATCACCACCAACTCGCTGCGCCGGTTCTCGTAATTCTGCGACGAGAACAATTTGCCCAGGACCGGCAGATTACCCAGACCCGGCATGCGGGACAGGGCATCGGACATATTGTCCTGAAGCAGACCGCCGATGGCGAAGCTCTGCCCGCTGGCCAATTCGATGCTGGTATCGACGCGGCGAACGCTGATCGCCGGAACCTTGGTGCCGTCCAGGGTGACCGCATTGCTCCAATCGAGCGCGCTGACCTCGGGCCGGACCTTCAGGCTGATGCGGTCGTTGGCGATCACCGTCGGGGTAAAAGACAGCGAGACGCCATACGGCTTGAACTCGATCGAGATCGTGTTGTTTTGCTGTGACACCGGGATCGGGTATTCGCCGCCCGCCAGGAAGCTGGCGGTTTGCCCCGACACCGCCGTCAGGTTCGGTTCGGCCAGGGTGGTGACCAGACCTTCGCTGTCCAGCGCCTCGATCATCGCCTCGATATCCATCCCGCCGGTGGCATAGCCGAGCAGAATTCCCCAGGCGGAATCAGGCTTGTAATAGGTTTTGCTCGTATCGTTGTAATAATCCCGACCGTTCATCACCCCGCCGAGATAATTGCCCGAGCGGCCGATCGAGCTCCAATTGATTCCCAGCTTCTGGATGACACCGCGCGACACTTCGGAGAATCGCACCCGCAACTGAATTTGGGTGGGAGAGCGCACCTTAATCGCGTTGATGAGCTTCTCATCCTTGCTCAACAGCGGCGTCAGGGTACTGGCGACGCCATTGACGTCTTCGGCCTGATTGACGATGCCGCCAACCATCAGCGATCCCGGCGCCGAGGTCAGGGTCAATCGGTAATCGGGGTAACGCTGGCGCAACATCCGCTCCAACTCGACAAGATTATGCGTAACCGAGATCTCGGTCTTCAAAATCGTCTGGTCGGAGGCATCAATGGCGTAAAGGGTGGTACTGCCCATCTTCTTGCCCAGGACGAAGATGGCGTTTTGTGACGGAACCTGGATGTCGGCGATTTCGGGATTCGACACAAACACCGAGGCTGCCGGCCGCGACAGATGAAGCAATTCCCCCTGCCCCACCGCCAGCATCAAAGGAGTCCCGCTCTCGGCCGCCACGGCGGTCCGGGTTACAAGCGGAAGCAAAATCGCCAGGACAAGCACGCCGAGGATGCCCTTAAGTCTTGTTCCCCACCGCACCATCCACACTCCTTCAAATCTCTTCTGGTCAAAACGGATTCGTCGGCACGTCCCCCGTCTAGCGTGCATGACGCAAATCAGGGATGAACGATTCGGCCAACGGAGCGGGAATGCCGGAGGGGACGGCAAATTCGGGACTGGGCGCAGCGGCGAAACCACCGGAGGCTTGGCCGCCCTCGCGCTGCGACCCTCGAAAGATCTGGACCGGGCGAGCGGCAGGCTGGGTCGGTTGCGCGGCATGCGGCTTGCGGTTTCCGTCCCGCATCCGCATCGCCATCGAAACATCCTCGCCCCAGGTCGGTTTGAGCGTCATCCGCTCGTCGGGCAAGGCATCAATCCCGCCCGGTTCGCCCTCGCCATCCCCCGGCGACGGAGCTACCGTCTCGGCACGGCGGGGCGAGGCGAGGCTGCGCAAGGCCAGCGACAATTGCCCCAGCCGCGTCGCCACCGCGACCTTTTCGGCGTCTTCGGGCGAGACTTCCAACGTGACGGTGTGAGCCGACCGCAGCGACGGCGATGACCCGTCATTGTCGGGAACTTTCATCGACGAGCCGACGGCGATGACCCGCAGATCGGACAGCGCCGTTTCACTGGCAACCTGACGGTCGGAGCGACCGTCCAGCGAATCCTCAAGCTTTTGCGTCAGCAACAGATCAACCCGGTCTCCCGGCAGGATCAGACCGGCATTGCCAGTCACGTCGTCGATTGCCACCGACACCGCCCGCATTCCCGGAGCCAGGGCCGCGGCAAGAAAGCCCGGCGCATCGGGGAAAACGACGTCACGTTCGGCCAGCGGCACGCCCTCGGCGACAGGACGACGGATCACCGCGCCGACCAGCCTGGCCGCGACGGCCGATCCCTTGACGATCATCGTCGATTTGATCTGATCTTCCGGCGTTTCCTTCCAGACGAAATCGTCTTCTTTCAGCAGCAAGCCCATCGGCAGCGCCTGACCGGCGGTGCACACCCCGACCTTGGCGATAACCTTGGGCCGGGGCGCCTCCTGGCTCGAGGCGAGAAACAGGCCGCGAAACACCAACCCCGCAACCAGGGCCAGCAGGACGATCAATCCGATGCGGATCAGTCCGCGCAAAGGCACGATGGTTCGTCCTATCTTTGTGTCAACCAGGGAGAAACAATCGCGGCGATCCCGCCCAGGGCCAGGGCCACCCCATACGGCACACCCCGCCGCTCATCCAACATCACCAGAACCGAGGCCAGCGCGCCGCCGCGATCGGCATGAGCGCGCAGCGGACGAAGACACAGCATCGCCAGCGCCAGGACAAATCCGGTCAAAGCGACCAGGGTAAGAGTCGGAACGGCCAGATCGGGACCGGCCCACAAGAACACGACAGCGGCCAATTTGACGTCCCCCCCTCCGATTCCTCCGAAGATGTAGAGACAGAGCATGACGGCAAAGGCTGCCGCCGCGACGGCCAGATGAGGGACCACCCCATCCCAGACATCACCGCTCCCACTGCCGAACGCCACCGTGCCCCCCCAGGCCACGGCGACGATGACAACGATCGCATTGTCGATCTGGCGCAGGGTCAAATCCCGCAACGCGGCGGCGGCAAACGCCACCACCGCAATCGCGGAACAGATCAACACCCCGATCTCACCCATGTCGGAGGCATGGAGATCATGCGAACACGTCGACTAGTCGTTCTTGGCACCAGCGGCAGTCGACAGTTCCGAGTTCAGGCTGGTGAAGATCGAGGAAATGCTGGTTCTGATATTGGTGGAGGACAACGCCCCGGCGATCGCCAGCGTCACCAGACCGACCAGCAACGCATATTCCAACGCGGCGACGCCACGATTGTCACGCAGGAAACGAGTGAGAAAACGCTTCATGTCTCTTCTTCCTCTCTTGCCTAAAAAGCCCGCACCGGCCGCACGATTTCTATCGCGAAAGAGAGAATCACTCCGACCCGAAGGCGGAACGAGACCCGGCGAGGCTATTTTGGTTCACACAAAACAACACTCAATAAGGGAGCCTATCCGAGACGAAGAGAGACGTCTAGATTGGATTTTACTAAATTTTGTGAGAATTTGTTCCGAGACTTATATTCCTAAAATCAACAGGAACAGTGCGGGCCCACACCAATCATTACTTTAGTCTTTATTGACTATAACCTAAATCAAAGTCAGTGGGACGAAATAATGCCGTTCGCCATAATTATAGACCGCGTGTCAGCCCCGAAACAGCACAACCCACAATAAACAAAACATTGAATAAAAATCAAAATACAATATTATATCATAATATAAAATTGTTTATATTCGCACAAAACAGGCTTTCTTGAATATTTTACACAATATTACATGAAACGGAAAACTTAGCGGCCATTTATTTTTTATAAAATTCAAATCAACACCACGCCGACGCCGCCAAACGCTCGCTCTGAACAAAATTTTCCAACATCAGAACAATCAAATATTGGACGCTGCGCCCAAATTTGCGGCACGATGCACGGGGGCACGATGATTACAGCGTGAGCACGGGCCGCGGGGCCTGATTAGGTCTGGCGATGGATCTCCATCACGGTACCGCCCATGTCGAAGATGCCCCCGGTGGCGGAGCCGTCTTTAATCCTGAGGTTCGGCCCAAGCCCCCCTCCAACCGATAAATATTGCTCCGGTTTCGCACACGTGACTGGATCACTCGCGTGGGAATGCCCATAGTCCCAGACAAGAGCGAATCCGAGGAGCGGAGGACACGGTGATGACTGAGCCACAAGACGAGGCGACAGGACTGAAGCGCCTTGCTTTGCTCGGCCTAGGCTGGGGATTCTTCGCTCTGGGCGTCCTCGGCGTCTTTCTGCCGGTGCTGCCAACAACCCCGTTCATGCTGCTGGCCTTGTGGTGCTTTGCCCGCTCGTCGCGCCGGTTCCACCATTGGCTGTTCACCCACCGCCTGTTCGGGCCGCCGCTCCAGCGCTGGGAGCAATATCGGGTGATTCCGCTCGGCGCGAAGATTATCGCCGTCGGTGCAATGAGCCTCAGCATGATCTATGTCGGCTTCTTTACCCAGGCACCGTGGTTCGCGCTGGTGACGATGGGAGCGATCTGCCTGTTCGGAGCGGGCTTCATCCTGACCAAGCCCCACCGTCTGCCCGATGGCACCCGCCCATAGGCTTACTCGATCGAGACGGCACTCCCGTCCGCTGGTGCGACGGGATCAGAAGGACATGGAATGACACCACGTTCGGGATTAGCGCTGGTTTTGCTCGCGGTTATGGTCTTGCTGATCGCAGTAAGTCCATCCCGCGCCGATCCGCCGCCCCGTCCCGCCGACATCGACCGGATCCTGCGACGCGGAACCCTGATCGTCGCGCTGACCGAAGCCGATGCCCCGCCGTTCCACGTCGTGACCGACGGCGTTCTGTCGGGGGTCGATATCGATCTGGCCAAAGGACTGGCGCAATCTCTGGGAGTGGCGGTTACCTTCGACCGCTCGGCCCGGAGCTATGACGAGGTGGTCGAGACCGTCGCACGGGGACAGGCCGACATCGCGATCTCGAAATTAAGCCGGACCCTGGTGCGGGCGCGCTCGGTCAGCTTTTCCCCGCCTTATCTCACCTTGCGTCACGGCATGGCGTTCAACCGGGTCTGGCTGGCCCGGCAGATGCGCGACCACGACATGGCCGAGGTGATCCGTGGCTTCGACGGCCGCCTGGGCGTGGTGACGAAGACCTCTTATGTCGAATATGCCCGGCGGATTTTCCCCCGCGCCGAGATCGTCGAATTCCCGCGTTGGGCTGATGCGGTTCCCGCCCTGGTCAAGGGCGAGGTCGCCGCGCTCTATCGCGACGAGTTCGAAATCCGTCGCATGATCAACGAACAACCCGAACTGGCCCTGCACCTCAAGACCGCGTTCCTGACCGATACGCAGGACCATCTGTGCATGGTCGTCAATCCACGCGATACCCAGCTTCTTCAACTGGCCGAGATTTATATCGAGGACCTGAACCCCAAGCTGACGGTCGAAACGGTCCTGGCCCGTCTGGGCAAAGTGGCGCCGAAACAGGGAGATACGCCGTGACCCTCCTCCCCTCTCTGGACGGTTGGGTCCGGGTGATGTCGAGCCCCGCCGCCGTCTTCACCGGACTGGGCCTGGGCATCGCGATCGGTCTTGTCAGCCCCGAAAGCGCGACCGCTCTGGCACCCTATGGGAAGCTGTTCCTCGACCTGCTCGGCATGATCGTTCTCCCGCTGCTGATCTCGGCGGTAACGGTCAGTCTGGCCAAGCTGTTCGAGACCGGCGGTGCCGCCCATCAGGTCGGGCGCATCGCCCTCGCCATCACCGCCTGCATGGTCGTCGCCGCCGGAATCGGGCTGGCGACCGGCCTGATCGTCGCGCCGGGTGGCAACCTTGCCCAGACCGATATCGCCTCGCTGGGCGAGGTGGTCAGTTCGTCCGAACATCAGGCCGATTTCGAAATTTCGATCATCGGCACCCCGAGTACCGCCAAACCAGAGCAGGGACTGGCCCGCTTCATTGCCCAGATCATCCCCGACAACATCTTTCGTGCCCTCAGCGTCGGCGACAATCTGAAGGTGCTGATGTTCTCGCTGATGTTCGGGATCGCGGTGGGGATGACCCCACGGGGGCGGGCCGACGCCCTCACCAGCGCGCTCGAAACCGTGTTTCAGTCGTGCCAGAGCATGATGAAGGGAGTCAATACCCTGCTGCCGCTGGCCTTGTGCGCGATGGTCGCCCCGCTTGCCTCCGACATGGCGGAAACGCCGCTGGGGCCGGTGCGGGCGATGACGATGTTCGTCTCGGCCCAATGCATCGGCGCGCTGGTCGTCTTCGTCTTGTTCGCGATCGTGATCCAGCAGCGCACCGGCTGCGGATTCCTGGCCCCGATCACCGCGTTGCGCGAACCGCTGATCCTGGCGATCGGCACCCGCAACAGCATCGCCTGTATCCCCTCGGTGATTGAAAGCATGTCGAGCAAGCTGGGGATCAATCGCAAGGATCTCGAACTGGTCGTACCGCTCGGCATCATTTTGTGCCGGTTCGGGCCGGTGGTCTTTTTCGGCATCTCGACCCTGTTCATCGCCCAGCTTTACCGGATCGATCTCGGCCCCTCGCAATACATGTTCATCCTGTTCGCGTCGGTGATGGCGGCGATGGCGTCAAGCGGCGGAACCGGGGTGATGACGATCGGGCTGATGGCGCTGTTGTGCAATCCGCTGGGCTTGCCGTTCGAGGCGGCGGTGGCGCTGTTTCTCGCCGTTGATCCGCTTCTCGATCTGGTCCGCACCGTGCTCAACGTCTATGGCACCTGCGCCGTCGCCAGCATCGTCTGCGGCCGCGAGTCCGACCAGGAGGAGGAGGCTCCCGATTTCCCCCCGCTCAAGAGCCTGGGGATATAATCTTTACCTCTGGGCCTTGTCGCGCAGCAGGGTGTCGATCGCATCTTGCCCGGCGCGGCTGATCGCGGATTGCCAACTTTCCGAGGCCGAGCGGCGGACCAGCCGGACCGACTCGTACCACGGGGTCCGGTCGCCCTGCCCCCACAGCCAATAGGGCCGGTCGCCCAGAACGGCCCAGACTGGTCGCCCCAGCGCTCCGGCCAGATGCACCACCGAACTGTCGGTCATCACGATCGCGTCCAGCCGTTGCAGCAAGGCGGCAGTAACGTCGAAATCGGTGGTCAGCGCATCGAGCGAGGTCACCAGCGTCGCGGCGCGCAGGCGGCTCAGATCCTCGGCCAGCGGTCCTTTCTGCAACGAGAACAGCCGAACCCGGGGATCCTGGGCCAGCGGCAGGAAATCAGCCAGTTCCGCGCGCCGATAGGCATTGCCGCGAAAGGTCAGGCTGCCGCTCCACACGATCCCGATATTGAGGCCGGGACCGGGGGGAATCGCCGCCGCCGCGATCGGCTTGAGAGCGGGATCGGCGGTCAGATAGGACCGCCCCTCGACCGGATCGTGCGTTCCCGCCGCCAGAGCCAGACCGGGCAGGCTCATGAAGGTGATCTGGAAATCGACCGGCACCGGCGACGGGCAGCCCCGGGGAACCAGATGATCGATTGAGGTCACCCGGCTGAACAGACGCAGCAATTCGGGCTGGGCCTGAACCACCACCGTCGCTCCCAACCGCTTCAACACCGACAGGAAGCGCAGCGCGAACAAAGTGTCGCCGAATCCCTGTTCGGGAATGACCAGGATCGTCCGTCCCGCCGGGTTTTCTCCCGTCCACATCGGGGCGAGATCGCCCAACGCTCCGGCATCGGGCAACGACCAGCGGATGTCGTAATCGGCCCATCCCTCGCGCCACCGCCCCAGCCGCAACAATTCGTGCGAACGATCCCAGCGGGCGTCGCAATTGTGCGGATCAAGCGCCAACGCATGGTCGAACGCGCGAAGCGCCCCCTCGGCATCCCCCTGATTTTTCAGAGTGATGCCGTAATTATAGATCGAACTGGATTCGGGCGGGCAGACCGCGAGCAGCTTTTCCTGAAGACGGCGCGCTTCGTCCATCCGCCCCAGATCGGTCAGGGTGTTGGCAAGATTGCCGACCGGACCCGGTGTCGGGTCGATCGCGGTGGCACGCAAAAACGCCGCTTCGGCCGCCGGGAACTGGCGACGCTTGCGCAGGACGACCCCAAGATTGTTCCACAGACGAGACATGTCGGCGACGCTGCGCAGCCCCTGCCGCAGCAATTGGCAGGCGGGGTCGAGACGGTCGGCCTTCAGCTCTTTCAAGGCCAGGGTGTTGAGCCGGTCGGCTTCGGCCAGCACAATCTCTGGCACCGGACGCGGCGGAATCGATGCGGCCAGACGCTCCAGCGCGGCGCGAATCTCGGCGAACACCGGCTCCCACGCTCCCGGTTTTTTCTGGCGAAACAGCCGCATCGTCGGATACCACGGCGTCTTGTCCGTCCCCAGCCCCCAGCGCCAGTCGGGGTGATAGGGCAGCAGAGTCCAGACCGGACGCCCCAACGCCCCGGCCAGATGCGCCACCGAGGTATCGACCGAGATCACCAGATCGAGTCCGGCCAGTACCGCGGCGGTATCGCCGAAATCGGCCAGCCGGGACGACGGATCGAGAAGCAGAGGCTCGGCTCCGGCGGCGGCGATGTCGGCGGCGCGCGGCCCCACCTGGACCGAAACTAGCTCAAGTCCGGGGATGCCCAGCAGCGGCAGGAACAGCTCGAACGGAACCGACCGCGCCGCATCGTTGCTGTGCAAGGTACTGCCCGCCCAGCAGATCGCCACCCGCAACCGCGTTCCCGCCGGCGGCGGGGGCAAGATCGACCGCTTCGGCACCGCGAGATAGGGCACCGGTGCCGGAACCGTCTCGGGGACAAGTCCCAGAATGTCGGCGACATCAAGCAGCGAGGCGACGTAATCAAACCGGCGCCGGGTCGGCCCGCTAAATGGCGTCACGTTGGCCGAGGCGGGAACCACCGGCAACAGATCGGGCGGGCAAAGAACCGAAACCTCGGCCCCATGCTGAGCCAGGATCGGAGCGAAGCGAAGGAATTGGATCACGTCGCCCTTGCCCTGTTCACCGAACAGCAGGATCGACGCCCCAAACAGGCTTTCTCCGGCCCAGACCCGGTCGCCCGGACGCGGCGTTGGCACCGCCCCAGGCAAAGCCCGCCGCCAGCGATAATGGGCAAAGGCGGTTCGCCAGTCTCCTTTGAGGAAATTGGCCAGCGCCAGCCCCAGATGCGGCCAGGGATCGTTGCGGCGCAGGGCGGCGGACCGGTGCAACAACGCCTCGCCGTCGTCGAAGCGGCGCAGACCCAGCATCGCCTGACCCAAGGTGGTCAGGATATCGGGCGAGTCCGGTTGCAGTTGGTCGGCCTCGGCCAGAATCGCGGCGGCATCGGCAAAGCGACTGTTCCGCACCCACAGACGCCCCAACCCCAACCGGGCGGCAGCCGAGGTGGGATCGAGCGCCAGCGCCCGCCCCAGCGCCGCCTCGGCGGACTCAAGGCAACCCAGCCCTAACAGAGCCTCGCCCAACAAGGTCAATTCCGGTGCCGAATTCAAGACCGCACTCGGACTCTGTTCCAGCGCGGTGACCGCCTGCTCGGGTTTGCGGTCGCGGAGCAAGGCCCGGGCAGCGGCGATCAGATCGTCCGGACGGCGGATGAACGGGGTGGTACGCGGAATCCGTCGGCTCATCACGGCACCAATGCGGAGATTAGAAAGCGTTCCAGCGCCCGCACCGGCGCCGGATCGTCGTACAGGCGGTCGCGACCTTCGGCCAGACGCTGGCGGAATTGCCCCCGCGCCTCGGCCGATTGCCCCAACGCGACCGCCAACGCGACATAGGCATCAACATCGGCGGCAACCCGGTCGCCCAAACCGGCCTGGGTCAGGATCGCGGCGGAATGCCGCCCCCGCATCATCTCGGTCGGGTGGGTGACGATGGGCAGACCAGCCGCCACGGCTTCCAGCGTCGTGTTGCCGCCCGACCAGCCGATTGAATCGAGATAGACATCGCCCAGGGCGAGAAAGGCGGGAAAATCGGCATGGTCGATCCGGGGAACCAGCCGATAAGGCCGCGCCGCCGCGTCTCCGGGAAACGCCGCCTCCAGCCGCTGGCGGAACCGGGCGGTGGTGGTGGCATCCATCCCTTCGATAAAGACAAAGCAGGCCCGTTCGACCTGGGCGGCGATGCGGACGAACACGTCGTCAAAGCCCGGCAGATATTTGAACAGCGACTGGCAGCAGATATAGACGACATCCTGATCCGACAGACCGAGATCGCGCCGGGTCAGTGGGCGGCGCGGCGGTTCGGGCGGCAGCGGACGATAGCAGACCGACAGATTGGGCAGACGAACCAGCCTCTCGCTATAGTGCGCGTCGGCTTGATCCGGCTCCATCAGGGCGCTGGACAGGAAATAATCAATCTCGGGCAGACCCGAGGTGACCGGGTGGCCCCAGGCGACGCATTGCACCGGGGCGAGACGCCGGGCAGCGAGACGCACCGCCACCGGGTCCATCCCCAATTCGGGATAGATCAGCACATCCAGCCGGTCCTCGCGGATGACCCGCATCCAGTCCGGGTCAGAGTGCGGCCCGACCTCGAAGCGGTCGCAGGCCGCCGCCAAAGGCGGCGGGTCGCTCCGCCCCGACAAATCATAGCCGACGATCTCGAACCGCGCCCGATCCAGCCCGCCCAGCCAGCCGCCGAACAGCTTCGACACCGAATGCGGCCGGAAATAGGCGCAGGCGAAGCCGACCCGGATCCGCTCGCGCCGGGGACGCGGCAGCAACGGCGGCGGCTCGGTGCTGGCGGCCAGGGTGGCGACGATCCGCCCCCACCGCCGCATCGGCTCGACATCGTCGCGGCCCTGGTAGGCGAGAAAGAACGGCTTGGCCTGACCGATCTGCCCGGCGGCACGGGCACGACCGGCGGCATCAGTGGTTTCCAGCGCGGCTTCGACCTGGGCCAGACGGTCAAGAAAGGCGTGCCGTCGCGTCTCGATCTCGGCCTCGGATTGATAGACGATCTCTAGCTGGGCCACACACAAGGCCATCAGCAGCCCGACATCGCCGGGCACCCGCGCCGCCAGCCCCTCCAGCAGAGTGCGGGCGAGATCGGCCCGCCCGGCAACCCGGAGCAGATTGGCCAGGGTCAGCAGCGCATCGTCGGGCTCGCCGCAATCGACCAACGCCTCAATCGCGGCGACAAGACCGACCATGCTGTGCGATTGCAACGCCTGACGCGCCAGCGCGACCAGAGCAGCCCCCCCCGCCCGCCCCTTTTGCCGGAGCAAGGCGACGACGTCGCGCCAGCCGGTCTCGAACCCGGGATGACGGGCCAGATTGGCCATCGCCAGCCGCACCGCCGGTTCGAATTGCCCAAGCGGCAGTAACTGACCGGCCAGATCGTGGGCCGGGGCCGGGGCCTCGTGAAGCTGCATCGCCACGTCAAGCAGACCCGCCGCTCCCGGATCGCCCCGCCCCGCCGAAGCCAGCGCCAGTTCTCCCAGCAGATCGGCCAGAGGCAACCGTCTTGCCGCCCGCCGCAACAGACGGATCGCCTCGTCATGACGGCCGGACCGGCGCAACCGCCGTCCTTCGGTCAGTTCGGGCAGGCGCTCGTCGGGCTTTCCGCGCGGGTTAAAGCCGCACCCCCGGCAAAGCGGCGGCTCGCGGTCGAAATAATCGGCGAACCAGGCCGCGACCGGAGGGGCGTGCCACGCCTCGGCATAGCTCTGTTCGATCAGGCTGGTACGGCCCAACAGGTCGGCATCGTCGGTGATGCAGCAGGGTGTCATCAACCCGTCGACGGTGACATAGGCGGAATGGAACGGACGGCGGCACCGGGTGCCATTCGGTGTCATCCCCGCCGCCAGCAATAAAGCGATCCCGGGCAAACGTCCGCGTAGCCCGGTGACAGTCGCGGCGGCGTGGCGCAGTTCCGCAATGCCCAGGACCTGTGGCTCGGTCGCCGGGTCATAGGCGACCAGCGGCTGAACCTCGATCGTCGTCACCCCCAGCCGGACCAGCGCTTCGATCAAGCCGCCGAGTTCAGCCTGATTGCGCCGGGACAGCACGATCGAGGCGGTGATCCGCCCTTCGAACAATGCGACCAGAGAAGGGATACGGCGGCTGAGTTCAGAAACCGAACTGCCCGCCCGAACCGCTCGCGCCGTCGCGTCGTCCAGGCTGTCGACCGACAGGCTGAGATGATCGAGACCGGCGGCACGAATGGCGCGATAGGCCTCCAGCGGCACCGCCAGCGCATTGGTGTTGAGACTGAGCACACCAAACCGGCCGCTCTCGCGCCCCAGTCGGATCAAACCAGCCAGATCGGGGTGCAGGGTCGGCTCGCCCACCCCCTGAAGCACCAGCAGATCGGCGGGCGGCAGATGGCCCAGCAGAGTCCGCAAGGTGTCCGCCGACATGTGGGAATCCGTCCAGGTCCCACGCTGTCGGCCGATGGTGCGCTGACATCCGGCGCAGGACAGGGTGCAATGGGTGGTGATTTCGACCTGAAGACGGCGCAACCGCTCCGGACTCGCGAACGGATTGGGCCGGTTAACCACCCAGCACCTTTTCCCGGGGACCATCGGTGACGATGCGGCCCTGATTCAGCACGATGATGCGGGTGCAGGCACCAAGCAGATTGCGACTATGGCTGCTCAACAGCACCGTCCGCCGTCCGGCCAGCGTATGGATATAGTCGGCCAGCCTTTTCTCCAACTGCGAGTCAAAGCCGGTCGAGGGCTCGTCAAGCAGCAACAGCGGCGGCTCCCCCAGCAGGGCGCGGGCCAGCGACACCATATGTCGCTGCCCTCCCGACAGCAGATTGCCGTGGGGGCCGACCTCGCTCGCCAGGGTCAGTTCGCCGCGATCGATCGCAGTGCGCAACCCGGAACGGTCGAGCACATCAGCCATGTCCTGGGCAATTGCCGCCGGACGCCCGGCGCGAATGTTGGATTCGATGGTGCCCTCGAACAACATCGCTTCCTGAGGCTTGAAGCCGATCGAGCGGGACAGTTGGCGGACGTCCCAACGCTCGACCGGATGCATATCCAGCAACACCTCGCCGTTACTAGCCCGCTCGGCCCCGGCGATCATCCGCAGCAAGGTGGTCTTGCCCGCGCCGGGAAGCCCGGCGATGCCGACGATTTCGCCGGGCCGGATTCGCAGGTCGATCCCGTTCAGCACCGGGCGGGCATCCGGGCGCGGCCGCCAGCTCAGATTGACCAGTTGAATATCGCCGGTGGGATCGGTCGGGCGCGGTTCGGTCTCGGCGACCGTTTCCGTCGGCAAAATGGCGTCGAGATCGCGCATCGAACGGCGGAATTCACGCATCCGGGTCGAGAGCAGCACCACCGAGGCCACCGTTGCCATCGCCCGCGAGGTCAGCAGCGAACAGGCCATCAGGCCGCCCGAGGTCAGCGCCCGTTCCTCGATCAGATAGGCGCCCCCGACCAGCACCGACGCATAGGCCAGATTCGAGGACAACAGGTTAAAGGTGTTCGACAGCCCATACCAAAAGCGCGCCCGGCCCGACGCCACCGCCGCCGAATCGCTGATCCGCCGCCACCGCCTCGTGCTGTCGCCCCGCAACGCCGTCGTCAGCACCACGTCGCGGGCAATCAGAACGTCGGCCAACAGCGAAATCCGCGACTCGCCCGCCTTGCGCGCCAGCATCTCATATTGCCGGGCCGGGCTGCTGAAGGCCAGATTGACCCCAATCGACAGAAGACCCAGCACAATCGGCACCAGCACCAGCGGGCCGGAAACGATGGCAATCGCGGCAAGGAACATCAACAGGAACGGCAGATCGGCCAGCGCCAGCAGGAAGGTCGACGAGACGAAATCGCGGCTGGCCAGGATCTGTTTGTACTTGTCGAGCACGACCCCGATCGGGGGCAAGGCTCCTCTTTTATGCAGCAGGTTGGAAAACAGGGCGCGGTCGATATCGCCTTCGGTCACCACCGCCAGCCGCTCGAAAATCTGAACCCGAAGAGTGCGGACGACGTAATCAAGGCCGATTGCCAGCACGATTCCGATCGTCATCGCCCACAGGGTCTCGCTGACCCCGTTGCCCAGAACCTTGTCGAAGACAAAGCTGGCGAACAGCGGCAGGGCCAGGGCCAGCAGGTTCGACACCACCCCACCGATGGCAATCGGCACCAGCAAACGGGAATGGCGGCGCAGGAACGGCAACACCGCAATCGTCAGATTTGGTTCAGGCAGCGGGACCAGCAGGATTACCCGCAGGGGAATCTCGGCCGACTCCTCCTCTCGCGGGGACAAACTGCCATCGACCTCGGCCCGTTCATACCCGCCGCCCGGACGGGGCACCAGCGCCTGCCAGCCCGAATCGTCGGCCTGCTCGACCAGAACGGCAACCGCGTCCCCGGCCAGATGCGGTACGGATGACCCCCGGCTCAGGAGCCGCGCCTCCAGCCCCAGCGGTGCCAGCGCCTCGCGCAGCAGAACGGACGGATCGGCGGTGGGATCGTCCGGAGCCAACGGTCCGGGACGGCCGACCCCGGCCAAAGCCGCCGTCAGTGCCGCCGAAAGCGGCTGGGTCAGGTCAGATCCGCTCATCCCTGATGCAGTTGTAGCTGGGCCAATTGGGTCGCGTGGCTGTTATCGGCGTAAACGGTCCAGGTGCTGTTGGCCGAGTTCCAGACAGCATCCTGCCCCCCGCTATTGTGAACATTTAACGTATCAATCGTATCAATCGTGAAATTCAGAGTGTATGCCGATCCACTTCCGACCATATGGACCAGATTTTCAGATGTAATATCAAATATTTGCGACGTTCCACTTCTTATGTCGATAGACTCAAAGTTGGTGGCATTAAAAAACACACTCGTGAAACTACTCCCCGTATAGACCAAGCTGTCCTGTCCGCCGCCGCCGTCCAAAGTCCCGAGCGCACTCACATTAAAGGTATCGTTGCCGCTGCCGCCATGGATCGTCCGGTTCGTCGAGTCGCCGCTGAACGTGTCACCATGGCTGGATCCGGTGATCGCCTCGATACTGACCAGCGTGTCGCTAAAGGCGGTTCCCCCGGAATTGGTGGCAGTCCCATTTGTCAGATTAAAGAGGACACCGCTCCCGGACCGGCTGTAATCGGCGGTATCGGACCCGCCTTCACCATCCAGCCGTTCCGTCCCGACCCCGCCGAACAGGGTATCGTTACCGATACCGCCGAACAGGGTATCGATCCCGCCGCCGCCCGACAGGGTGTCATTCCCACTACCGCCCCAGATCGTATTGTTGCCGGAATCCCCGCTCAGCACATCGGCATCGTCGGTCCCGACGATATTCTCGATGTTGTAGAGGGTGTCGGCAAAAACGACGCCGTTGATATTGTTGGCGTGATGGTTAGCCAGATCGACGCTGACCCCACCGGCGAAGTTGCTGTAATCGACCTTGTCGGTCCCGTCACCGCCGTCGAGAGAGGCGCTGCCCTTGCCCGCGATAAAGCTATCGTTTCCGGCCATGCCGTAAATCGTATCGGAACCGCCATTGCCGTTCAGGATGTTGTCACCGGAATTGCCGACGATCAGATCGTTGAACGAGGAACCCGTCACGTTCTCGATATTGGCGTAGTAATCGACCTTGCCGTTGTCGAACCCACCGCCGCTATAGCCTGACGGCAATGACAATCCCGGCACGGTGCCGCCGCTCTGGTTGGTGCCGCCGAGATAGACCGAGACCCCGACGGATTCCCAGGCATAGGTCAGCGTATCGTTTCCGATGCCGCCATCAAGCAGGTCGCCACCACCGCCGCCGCCCAACGTATCGTCACCGTCACCGCCAGAGATCGTGTTGATTCCGGTCGAGCCGATCAGGATATCGCTGGCATTTCCGCCCCGGATATCCTCGATATTGACGTAATAATCGGGCGAAGCGGTGCCGCCGCCATCAAGCTTGTTGAGACCATAGCCGGTATAGCCGCCGGGCAGCGAAACGCCATGCGACAGGGCATTGCCCCCTTTCTCATCGAATCCGCCCAGATAGACGGTGACCGAACGGCTGTTGGCCGCCCCGGTCGAATCGACCGAATAATCGATGATGTCGTGGGTTCCGGCCCCGCCATCGATCGTGTCGGACCCGCCGCTACCGATAATCCTATCGTCGCCTGCCCCGGCATTGATGATGTTGGCTGCAATGCTGCCAGCGAGGACGTCGGCATTGGCCGATCCCAGGATGTTTTCGATATTGACCAGCTTGTCGTACTGCGCCGACCCGCCATTGGTTCCACCGCCGAGATAGACCGTCGCCGCCGCCAGACCGGCATAGCTGATCCAATCCGACCCCACCGCCCCATCCATCGTCGCTGATCCCGACGCGGTGCCGCCGATAAAGGTATCGGCATAGCCGGTGCCGATAATGGTCTCGATGCTGGTGTACCTGTCACCCTGGGCGTAACCGGTGCTGTTGGCGGTGTTGGTCTGGCTGATCGTCAGACCCACGCCACCCGTATCGTTGTCGTAGCTGACCGTATCATTCCCACCGCCGCCATTGAACGAATCCGCCGCCGAGCCGCCAAAGAACAGGTCGTTGCCGCTTCCGCCGATGATCGTCGTCGTACTGCTGCTGTTGCCGGTGATCGTGTCGCCATTATTGCCGCCGATCACCACCTCGATATTGGTCAGAGTGTCGCCTGCGGCATAACCGCCGCTATTGACGTTGGTGGCCAGATTGATGGTGTGGGTGGTACCGCTGTCGAGGGCATAGCTGACGGTGTCGATCCCATTGCCGCCGTCGATCGTATCGGCCCCGCCGCCGCTGATGAAGCTGTTGGCAAGACCGTCGCCAGTCAGCACGTCGCCCTGATTCGACGCGACGATGTTCTCGATTCCGCTCAGACGGTCGTTCGCCGCCGTGCCGCCATTGCTGCCGGTGGCGAGATTGACGGTCGCCTTGCCACCCGTCGCGTATTGATAGGTGACCCAGTCGGAGCCACCGCCGCTACTCATCACCGCCGAGCCCGACGCGGTACCGCCGATGAAGGTATCGTTGCCGGAACTGCCGATCACCGTCGCGATCCCGTTATAGCTATCGCCTGAGGCATAGCCGGTCGAGCGGTTGGTCCCGGTCAGGTTGATCGTCATCGCCGTTCCATGGGCATAGCTGACGATATCGGTGCCGCCACCGCCGATGAAGCTGTTGGCGTTGCCGTCGGCGAAGAAGGTATCGCTATAGGCCGAGCCCTGGATGCTCTTGATCCCGATCAGATGGTCATTCGCCGCCGACCCGCCGTTGAGACTGGCGGTATTGTTATAGGTCAGATCGACCGTCGCGCCGCTGGTCGCAGATTGATAGCTGATCCAGTCGGTGCCGCCACCGCCGCTCATCGTCGCCGAGCCCGCAGCGGTGCCGCCGATAAAGGTATCGTTGCCGGTGCCGCCGATGATCGTCGCGATCCCGCTATAGGAATCGCCCGAGG
>NZ_AQPH01000052.1 GCF_000442515.1 Magnetospirillum fulvum MGU-K5
AGCCTCCCCAAACGGCATGACACAGTGATTGTGCCGCAGCAAAGGCGGTATCCTGGGCACCCTCGTCCGGGGATTCATAGCGATCGAACAGAAGGTCGAGCAAAGACAGTGCCTCGGCTTCGCGGCCGCCCGTCTCTTCCGTGCCGGGGTCGTCAACCATCGCCGCACCGTTCTGCAAAACCTGACCATAACAGTGCGAGAGGACTCGGCCGCCGTCAATGCCAAGGTTGACAGCAGCCGAGCGTCCTTATCGTCTGTACCGGACGATCCGGCTTACCTATAATCGGACCCATCCGGGCCGACAGGGAGAGCCGGAGGGGATGCGGTCTTCGGAACGGGTCGAAAGCAGGGCAATACACATTCTTCTGTCTGCGCGTGCCGTGGCGGAGGATATGGAGCGCTTTCGCCATCACCTCTCCCTTCCCGGCCTGCCTCCCGCCGTCTCCGACCTGCTGGCAATCGAGTTGGAAGATGCAACATCGCGCCTCAGTAACTTGATTTCACTCGCCATTTCCGAAGTCAATCAATCCGCCGATCCTGCCTTCCGCACCCATTTCGAGGCAATGCTGAAGGAGGTGCGGGGACGCTGGGTTCAGCTTCATCTGAAAAAGATCGCAGCGCGGCTGGCCTATATCGACCGCCAGGCGGACGATACCCTGACATCGGGGATGTATCGTCTGGGGTTGGCCAGGCGGCTGGAGCAATCCTACGGCGAACTTCACACCACTCTGGTGGCGATGGATGCGATTGACACCCCTGGCCTTGAAGATCACGTCCTGAGTGGCGTGCTGGAAAAAATCACGGCTTTGGCCGAACTCGAAAACGAGACGTTCAAACTGCTCGATCTCGACCGGAAAGCCACGTCGTAACGATAGCATTCCGTGGCGGGGTCTGACCGACAGGTATACCCTGATCCTCCCCCAAACGACCCCGGACATAGCCATGCTTGTTCTTGCCGATCCGACCCTGCTGCGCACCCAGGCTTATATCGATGGAGCCTGGAGCGATGCCGAGTCCGGCGCGACGTTCGCCGTGACCAATCCCGCCGATGGCAGCCATCTGGCGTTCGTCCCGGCAATGGGTGCCGCCGAAACCCGCCGCGCCATCGCCGCCGCCGAACGCGCCCTGCCCACCTGGAAAGCCAAAACCGCCAAGGAGCGGTCGCAGATTTTGCGGCGATGGTACGACCTTTTGCTGGCGGCACAAGAGGATCTGGCACGGTTGTTAACGGCCGAGCAAGGCAAGCCGCTGGCCGAAGCCAGGGGCGAGGTCGGCTATGGTGCGACCTTCGTCGAATGGTTCGCCGAAGAAGCCAAACGAATTTATGGTGACGTGATCCCCGAACATGCCCACGGCAAGCGGATCATCGTCACCAAGGAAGCGGTGGGCGTCGTCGCCGCAATCACGCCATGGAACTTCCCAAGCGCGATGATCACCCGCAAATGCGCTCCGGCGCTGGCGGCAGGCTGCACCATCGTGATCAAGCCGGCCGAGGATACACCGCTGTCGGCACTGGCATTGGCGGAACTGGCCGAGCGTGCGGGTTTTCCGGCTGGCGTCTTCAACGTCATCACCGCCGGAGATCCGGCAGCGGTCGGAGCCGAAATGACCTCGAGCCCGGTGGTGCGGGCGCTCAGCTTCACCGGCTCGACCGAGATCGGCAAACTGCTGATGCGGCAAAGCGCCGGAACGGTGAAGAAGCTCAGCCTGGAACTAGGCGGAAACGCCCCGTTTATCGTCTTTGACGATGCCGACCTCGACGCGGCGGTAGCGGGGGCGATCGCCTCGAAATTCCGCAATGCCGGACAGACCTGCGTCTGCGCCAACCGCCTGTTGATCCAGGACGGCATCTATGACGCGTTCGCCGCCAAGCTGACCGAGGCGGCAGCCAAGCTGACCGTCGGTCCCGGCCTCACCACCACCAGCCTGCAAGGGCCGCTGATCAACGAAGAGGCGGTTGCCAAGGTCGAGCGCCATATCGCGGATTCGGTCACCAAGGGGGCGCGGGTAGCCCTGGGCGGTCATCGCCATGCGTTGGGCGGCACCTTCTTCGAACCAACGATCCTGACCGACGTGACCAAGGACATGCTGCCGGCGCGGGAAGAGATTTTCGGCCCGGTCGCGCCGCTGTTTCGCTTCTCGACCGAAGACGAGGCGGTGCAACTCGCCAACGATACCGAGTTCGGCCTTGCCGCCTATTTCTATTCCCGCGATATCGGCCGGGTCTGGCGGGTGTCGCGGGCGCTGGAATACGGCATCGTCGGCATCAATGACGGCAGCATTTCGACCGAAGTAGCCCCGTTCGGAGGGATGAAGGAATCCGGATTGGGTCGTGAAGGCTCGAAATACGGGATCGAGGAATTCGTGGAAACCAAATATCTGTGCATGGGCGGGATCTGATCAATCCGGCAGGGGTGGGACTGTCCCCGCCCCTGTTACCCGGCCATCGCCCACCACCGCCGCGCCTCGGCAACCGTCCAGGCCGGTCCGTGACCGCTATACAGCGTGGCATCGTCGCCCACCATTCCCAGCAAACGGTCGATCGAGTCCCATAATTTCCGCTCGCTGCCGCCGGGCAGATCGGTCCGCCCAACCCCACCGCGAAACAGGGTGTCCCCAGTCAGCACGAACGGCCCGAAATCGTAGCAGACGCCGCCCGGACTGTGGCCTGGGGTCTGGATCACCCGAATCTCGGCCCCGCCCAGATGTTCGACCGGCTCGCCGCTGAAGGTTTCAAGCCTGGCCGGGCCGATCTGAGGTTGTCCGGTGAAGGCCCGGTTCAGGTCGCTGGCAGCGGCGATCACCGGGCTCTCGTCGACATGGGCGCGGGTGGGGATGTTGAACGCAGTCTCGATCTCCGCCGCGGCGCCGAGATGGTCCGGGTGGCCATGGGTCAGCAGGATCATGGCGGGGGTTGCGCCAATCGTCGCAACGGCTTCACGCAGTCTGGCCCCGTCCCCGCCCGGATCGACCACGGCCAAGGCCCCACTGGGCCGATGCGTCACCAGATAACAATTCTCGTACCATGGCGGACTGGTCACCAGCACGGACAGGGAAAAGTCACCGAATTCACCAAGATGCTGATGGGCCATGGAGTATCGTCTTTCACCTTAGTGGGCATCACGGCCCCTTGACGAGAGCGGTCGGATTACCTCTTGCGGCCAAGATCGGGAAGAAACTGGCTCATCGTGCGCGGATCGGCTCGCTTCGGCGGAACTGGCGCAGCGGAGCCGGCTGCCGCAGCCGGACCGCCAACAATGCCCGCCTCGGGAACCGGCTCGGCGGATTGCGACGATGAAGGTATCTCGGGCGACGAAGTCCCCCGTTTCATCTCGGCGCGCAGACTTTCGATTTGATCGTCGAGTTGAGCGATCAGAATACGGTCACGCTCGATCGCGGCGGTCCATTCCCCCCGATCCCGCTTGATCTGGGCGTCAAAAGATTCAACCGAATTGTTGAGAGGAAGTGCTAGAGCCTCGAATTTACGGAAATTTTCCGTTTCCAGTGCGACCTTGATCTTCTCGATTTCCTCGATCAGGTCGCGTTTGATCCAGCGACTTTTCTTGTCGAGATCCTCGGCCATCTTGCCCAGACGGGTATCGACGTCCGAAGCGATCTGCACCTTCAACTCGTAAGCATTTTTGACGAGATTAGCCATATACATCACCAACCCGCCGCCAATAATCAAGATCACGGCAGCGGCAAGGCTGATGATGACGACGGTCGACATGGACATCGGAAAATGGCCGCAAAGCAATTTCGGGAGGCTGGTTGATACTTTGGGTTAAACCCGCCATGGATGCAAGGCCAACCACCCCCCTATACCGGCCGTGCTATTGCATTGACTTATCGCATATCCCGCTTCGGTCATGCACCCCGTCTTCCCGGCGAGACAAAACGGTCAAGGTCGAGTTAGCCATCAGCCAAAGTTGCGTTGATCCAGGACAGAGTGCACAGTGCCGCCCGATTCATTTCAGGAGGTTTCGACCATGGCATCAGCGTCGCCCCCCACGGTTACCCCCGCCTCGGCGCGGGCTTCGCTGGCTTTCTCGTGTGCCGGTCATGCCTATTCTCACATCTTCGAGCCGATTTTCTTCATCGTCGCCCTGGTGCTGCCGGGTGAGTTTGGGATGTCGTACGAAGAAGTGCTGACCCTTATCATTGCCGGAAAGCTGCTCTATGGGCTGTTGGCTCCGCTGGCCGGATGGCTGGGCGACCGTTGGAGCACCGTCGGGATGATGGCCGTTTACTTCCTTGGCCTGGGCGGCTCGGCAGTGGCGGCGGGTCTGGCCCCGGGACCCTGGAGTCTAGCGGTAGCCCTTGGCCTGACCGGTCTGTTCGGTTCGATCTACCACCCGGTCGGCATCTCCTGGCTGTTGAGCAACGCGATCGACAAAGGCAAGGCCATCGGCATCAATGGCGTGTTTGGCGGCGTTGGCCCGGCTCTGGCCGGGATATCGGCTGGCTTTCTGATCGCCCTGTGGGGCTGGCGCGCCGCTTTTATCGTCCCCGGACTGGTGGTTGTCGCGACCGGGATCGCCTTCCTGATCCTCCTGGCCCGTGGCGTGGTGATCGAGGCCAAGGTCGATCGCAAGCCTGAGCCTCCGCCCAGTCGCGGCGATACCGTGCGCGCTGGTCTGGTGCTATCGGTGACGATGTTGTGCGCCGGACTGATCTATCAGTCGATTCAGCCGATCCTGCCCAAGCTGTTCGAGGAGCGGTTGGGCGATACCAGCATTCTGGCGGCGGCGGGCGGCGTAACCGTGGTCTATCTGTTGGCTGGTCTGACCCAAATCCTGGCCGGTCATCTGGCTGACCGCCTGTCGCCTCGACGCATCTATGTTGCGGCGGCGCTGTTCCAAATCCCGCTGCTGCTCGGTCTGACCTATGCCTCGGGGCTGGGGCTGCTGGTGGTCGCAACCCTGGCCGTCGCCTTCAACATGGCGGCCATTCCGGCCGAGAACCTATTGTTATCGCGCTATAGTCCGCCGGGTTGGCGCGGCACCACCCTTGGCCTGAAGTTCGTCTTGGGCTTCGGCGTATCGGGTCTGGGGGTACCGATGGTGTCGCTGATCCGGGGCACCACCGGCAATTTCGATCTGGTCTTCCTGATTCTGGCAATGGCGGCGCTGGTGATCGCGCTGGCGGCATCGCGGTTACCGCCCGAGCGTAAGCCGGTCTGACCGGCTTACGCGTTTCTTAGATCTCGGTTCCGGCGGGGAGAAGATTGCGGTCGAACAGACTGATCAGATCCTCGCCGGAGACTGGGCGACTGATCAGGAATCCCTGGACTTCGTCGCAGCCGCGAGCGCGAAGAAAGTCGGCCTGGGCCACAGTCTCGACCCCTTCGGCAATAGCCTTAAGCCGCAGATTGTGGGCCAGATTGATGATGGTCGAGACAATCGAAGCGCCCTCTTCAGCAACGCAGCCGGTTTCGTTGAAGATGTCGTGAATGAACGAGCGGTCGACCTTCAGCGCGTCGATTGGCATCTTCTTCAGATAACTAAGGCTTGAATACCCCGTCCCGAAATCGTCGATGGAAATCCGCACCCCCATCGTCCTGAGGTCGCGCAACACCTCTGCCACCTCTTCGACCCGCTGCATCAAGACGGATTCGGTCAGTTCCAGTTCGAGAAATTGCGGCGGCAGGGCCGCGTCGCACAAGGCACGGCCAACGACACCGGGAATATCGGTTTCGTGGAATTGCAGAGCTGAAACGTTGACGGCGATCCGCACCGGAGGCAATCCAAGGTCGAGCCAGTGGCGGCATTGGCGGCAGGCTTCGCGTAGCACCCATTCACCGATCTCGGAAATCACCCCCATATTTTCGGCCAAAGGAATGAAATCGGTGGGGGGGATCAACCCCATCTCGGGATGGTGCCAGCGGATCAGCGCTTCGACCCCGGACATCCGCCCGCTGACCAGATCGACCTTCACCTGATAAACCAGACGAAACTCATTGCGGATCACCGCGTGGCGCAACGCGGATTCCATGCTCAGTCGCTCGAACGAGCGGGCATTCATTGCCGGGGAATAGAGCTGGAAACCGTTGCGGCCCAAATCCTTCGCCCGATACATTGCGGTGTCGGCATTCTTGATCAACGCCTCGACCCCGGGGCCGTTATCGGGAAAGACGGCGATCCCGATCGAGGCAGTGACATACAGTTCGTGATCGTCGACGATGATCGGCTGCTTGATCTGAGACAACAATCTTTCGGCGAGTCTGGCCGCCGCTTCGACCTGCTCGATCTGAGGGAGCAGGATGGTGAACTCGTCCCCTCCCAACCGTGCCACCGAATCCCCTTCCCGCAGGCAGCGACTAAGCCGGTTCGCCGTCTCAATCAGAACTTGATCGCCGACACCATGCCCAAGTGAATCGTTAATCCGCTTGAACAGATCGAGGTCGAGGAACATCACCGCAAGAACATGTCCGTGGCGCCCGGCATTGGCCAAAGCGAGTTGGAGCCGGTCGGTGAACAGCCTGCGGTTAGGCAAACCGGTCAGCACATCGAAATATGCCAGATTCTTGATCCGCTCCTCGGTGCGCTTGCGCTCACTGATATCGCTGAAATTCGCAGCATATTGGGTGATGTCGCCGTCTTCGTCACGGATGACATTGACCGTCAACCATTCGGGATAGAGTTCACCATTCTTGCGCCGGTTCCATATCTCGCCCTGCCAATGATCGAAGCGAGACAAGGAATCATAAAAATCGCGATAAAACGCCTCATCCTGACGCCCAGATCTCAGCATCCTTGGGTTCTGGCCAATGATCTCTTCGGGGGAATAGCCGGTCAGATAGGTAAACGCGGGATTGACGAACTCGACCTGAAACGAAGCATTGACAATCATCACCCCGTCCATCGAGGCATCGATCACTTTCCGGGCGATACCCAGATCGCGCCTGGTCCGCAACAAAGCCTCATCACGCTCGATCAGCGCCTCATGCAGGCGATGAACATATTCGTAATGCAAGGTTGCCAGGATATCGGCAAACGACAGCACGCCGGTGAGATGGCCGTCGTCCCCAGTAACGCCGACATGGCGGATGCCGCGCGCCTCCAGCAGGGTCCGTGCCGCCAACAGCGTGTCCGTCCCGCTGATGGTGACCAGGGGACGGCTGGCAATGGTGTCGATCGTTGCCGGAGGTTGGACCGTTCCACCGATCAGGCGAACGATATCGCGCTCGGTGATGATTCCGGGACCGGCCGCACCGCCGTCGACAATCGCCGAATCGGCCCGCGCCTCGTTAAGACGGGCCGCCGCCGCAGCCGGACTGAGAGTCGCGGGCAGGACCAGCATCGGCCGACGCAACGCCGACCCCACGGTCCGCAGCAACAGAAAATGCTCGACCCCATGACGCATGATCACATCGGTCTGGCTGACAATGCCGGTGGCGCGACCCGAATCGTCGATCACCACCAGATGGCGGACCCCTTCGAGCCGGAAGAGGATTCCAGCATCGCCAATTGTCGCCCGCTGGTGGATGGTCTTAATCGGGGCACTCATCACCGCCGAGATCGGGCGGTCCAGCGCGGTAGCATCGGTAAGATCGATCGCCAGTGAATCGTGCTCGGTCCAAATCCCGACCGGCCGACCGGATTCGACCACCAGAATCGAGCTACACCGGGCAACCGACATCCGTCTGGCCGCGTCGCGGACAGAAGTATCGGGGGTGCAACTGAGAATCTCCGTATGGGCGATTCGGGCGATGGGCTGATCTAAAGGCAAGTGCCGATCCACTTCGCGAAAGCCATCCCGCCAGGAACGGACTTTAAACACTTTTCTCCGTTTCTGCAGTTTCGCCGAAGCGGGCTCGCTACGCAACATCGGCAAGGTGCTCCCATCCCGTCGCTGCGGGGCATGTACGAAAGCGATGGTCACGGTCTGCGGCGGTGACTACACTGCGGTTCGATCACGATCACACTGGAAACGAGGCGTGCCGAAGCATGGCGGAATCGGGGAGCGGGCCGACAGAGGTCATCGAGCAGCTTCGTCTCGAATTCGTCGATGAAGTGGCGGAAACGCTGCGCGAACTTGATGTCGCGTTGGATGCCGCCCGCCACGGTCGCGCCGAACTTGGCCCCATCATCACCGAATGCCGCCGTGCCGCCGTCACCTTTCGCGGTCAGGCCGCCAATTTCGCGATGCATCGCCTGTCGGCCGTCGCCCATCGGATGGAAGAATACCTGGCTAACGCTCCCGCCGTTGCCCCGCCTCGGCTGTGGGACGATCTCGATGGATATTTCGACCTGATGCTGAAACTGGTGGAGGGACGAGCCGGAGCCAACCAGGGCGATCCCGCCGCCTTGGTACGGACCTTGCCGCCCAAACTGGGGTTCAACCTAGCCGACATCGAAATCCGCGCGGTCGAAGTTCTCCTGGTAATGCCGCACGGCACCCAGACCCGCTATGTCGAGCGTGAGCTCCAGCAATGCGGCTATCGGGTTTCGATCGTGCCGGATTCGCTCCAGGCCTTTCCGGTGGTGGTGCAAACCAAGCCTGATCTGGTGATCATCTCGGCGATGATGCCTGCGCTGGAAGGAATTGATCTGGCGGTCGGTCTATCGGCGATGCCCTCGACCCGCAATATCCCGCTTGCGGTGATTACCAGCCTCGATCCCGATGACGATTCACTGAAACACCTGCCCAAGCGCGTCCCGGTGCTGTTCAAGGGCCCTTCGTTTGGCGACGACCTGTTCCGCGCCTTGGACAGCCTGTTCCTGATCTGACATCTGACCGTCTGGGGCACGGGTCACATCCCTTTGGGATGGGACAAAAATGTGACATTGACGGCCTTCCCCCGACCCACATAAACTTCGCGCGGGCCACGGCCCCCCACCGGGCCGCGTCCCTTCTGCGAGGGAGGGTTACATCTTATGACCGATTTTCCGCGGCCGGACGTCCGGCCGAACAATCCTAATTTTTCTTCCGGTCCCTGTGCCAAGCGTCCTGGTTGGACGGTTGAGGCTCTGGCGAACACCCCGGTCGGCCGTTCTCACCGTGCCAAGATCGGCAAGGCGCGGCTGGAAGAGGTGATCGACCGCACCCGCGCCGTTCTCGGCATTCCCGCTGATTACCGCATCGGCATCGTCCCCGCGTCCGACACCGGCGCGGTCGAGATGGCGCTGTGGTCTCTGCTGGGGGCGCGCGGCGTCGATGCCTTGGCCTGGGAAAGCTTCGGCGAAGGCTGGATCACCGACATCACCAAGCAGCTGAAGCTGGCCGACACCCGCCTCCTGCGTGCCGGATACGGCGAACTGCCCGATCTGTCCCAGGTCGATTTCGACCGTGACGTTGTGTTCACCTGGAACGGCACCACCGCCGGCGCCCGGGTTCCCAACGGCGACTGGATCAAGTCCGACCGGGCCGGTCTGACCATCTGTGACGCCACCAGTGCAGTGTTTGCGATGGACCTGCCCTGGGACAAGCTCGATGTCGTCACCTGGTCGTGGCAGAAGGTGCTGGGCGGCGAAGGCGCGCACGGCATGCTGGTCCTCAGCCCGCGTGCGGTTGAACGATTGCTGACCTACAAGCCGGCGTGGCCGTTGCCCAAGGTCTTCCGTCTGACGTCCGGCGGCAAGCTGAGCGAAGGCATCTTCAAGGGCGAAACGATCAATACGCCCTCGATGATCGCGGTCGAAGACCAGATCGATGCCCTGAAATGGGCGGAATCGATCGGTGGCCTGAAGACCCTGATCGCCCGTTCCGAGGCCAATCTGGCGGTGGTGCAGGCTTGGCTCGACGCCTCGGATTGGGCTGCCAATCTGGCGACCGATCCCAAGGTGCGGTCGTGCACCTCGATCTGTATCGCGATCAAGGCCCCGTTCTTCGCCAAGCTTTCGGCCGAAGATCAGGCTGCGGCGGCGAAGAAGATCGTCTCGATCCTGGATAAGGAAGGGGTCGCCTTCGACATCGGCGCCTATCGCGACGCTCCGTCCGGCCTGCGCGTCTGGGGGGGCGCGACGGTCGAAACCGCCGACGTCAAGGCCCTGCTGCCTTGGCTCGACTGGGCCTTCGCTCAGGTCAAGGCCGAGTTCGAACCCAAGGCCGCCTAAAAAGACAGTGACGGACGCCGCTTCGCTCGGAGCGGCGTCCGCTTTCCATCGGGGGAACATCCATGCCCAAAGTTCTGATCAGCGACAAGCTGAGCCCCGCCGCCATCCAGATTTTCAAGGATCGCGGCATCGAGGTCGACGTCAACACCAGCCTGTCGCCCGACGAGTTGAAGGCTGTGATCGGCCAGTATGACGGCCTCGCCATTCGTTCCAACACCAAGGTCACCGCCGAGGTTCTCGCCGTCGCCGCCAATCTGAAAGTGGTGGGCCGAGCCGGAATCGGCGTCGACAATGTCGATGTTCCCGCCGCCACCGCGCGTGGCATCGTGGTGATGAACACCCCGTTCGGCAATTCGATCACCACCGCCGAACATGCCATTGCGATGATGTTCTCTCTGGCCCGCGACATCCCCCAGGCCAATGCCAGCACCCATGCGGGCAAGTGGGAAAAGTCGAAGTTCATGGGCGTCGAGCTGACCGGCAAGGTGCTGGGCATCGTCGGCTGCGGCAATATCGGCGCGATCGTCGCCGACCGCGCCCAGGGACTGCGGATGCGAGTGATCGCCTATGATCCGTTCCTGTCGGCCGAGCGGGCCAAGGAACTGAACGTCGAAAAGGTCGAGCTGGACGAATTGTTCCCGCGCGCCGACTTCATCACCCTGCACACTCCGCTGACCGAAGCCACCCGCAACATCATCGACGCCAAGGCGATTGCGAAGATGAAGAAGGGCGTGCGCATCATCAACTGTGCGCGCGGCGGTCTGATCGTCGAAGACGATCTGAAGGCGGCGATCGAGTCCGGCCATGTCGCCGGGGCTGCCCTTGACGTGTTCAAGGTCGAGCCGGCCAAGGAAAACCAGCTGTTCGGCAACGACAAGGTGGTCTGCACCCCGCATCTCGGTGCCTCGACCTCGGAAGCGCAGGAGAACGTTGCTCTCCAGGTCGCCGAGCAGATGGCCGATTATCTGCTGACCGGCGCGGTCACCAACGCACTCAACATCCCCTCGGTTTCGGCCGAAGATGCGCCGAAACTGCGTCCCTACATGACGCTGGCCAACCAGTTGGGCAGCTTCGCCGGGCAGTTGACCGAGACCGGCATCCGCGACGTCAAGATCGAGTATATCGGCCACGTCGCCACCCTCAACACCAAGCCGCTGACCGCGATCGTGCTCGAAGGGCTGTTGAAGCCGATGAACGAGACGGTCAACATGGTCAACGCTCCGGTGGTGGCCAAGGACCGCAACATCAAGGTGTCGACGGTCAAGACCGACAGCGTCGGCGATTACCACACCCTGATCCGCGTTACCGTCACCACCGATCAGCGCGAGCGTTCGGTTGCGGGCACCCTGTTCGGCGGCGACAAGCCGCGTCTGGTCGAGATCAAGGGGATTTCGATCGAAGCCGAACTCGGCCCCTACATGCTCTACGTCACCAACCAGGACAAGCCGGGCTTCATCGGCGCCCTGGGCTCGTTGCTGGGACAGAACGGCGTCAACATCGCGACCTTCCATCTCGGCCGCGCCGCGCCGGGAGGCGATGCGATCCTGTTGACCCAGGTCGATCAGCCGGTGGCCCCCGATCTGCTGGAAAAGGTTCGCGCCCTTCCGCAGGTGGTTCAGGCCAAGGCCCTCGCGTTCTAACATCGTTTCCCCCCGTTCCGCCGACGCGGAACGGGGGTTTCCGACCGATATTGCTCTGCGCCATGCGATCTTCAGGCATGCTTGCGCTTGCTTGCCGCCGATTAGCGGCGTACTTTCGCCCCCCGCGTTTCCCTAATATCCGAGGCCAAGTCCATGTCGTTCATTGCTGACCGGCTGTCCGCTATCAAGCCGTCTCCGACCATCGCGGTCACTCAGAAGGCCGCCGAGTTGAAAGCCGCAGGCCGTGACGTCATCGGCCTGGGTGCGGGCGAACCCGATTTCGACACTCCCGAGCACATCAAGGCCGCCGCCGCCGCCGCGATGGCCGCCGGGAAGACCAAATATACCCCGCCGGCCGGGACTCTCGACCTGCGTCAGGCGATTGCCGCCAAGTTCAAGCGCGAGAACGGTCTCGACTACACCCCGGACCAGATCACCGTCGGCGTGGGTGGCAAGGGCGTTATTTTCAACGCCTTCATGGCCACCATCAATCCCGGCGATGAAGTGATCATCCCTGCCCCCTATTGGGTCAGCTATCCCGACATCGCGTTGATGTTCGGCGGTGTGCCGGTGTTTGTTTCCTGCACCGAAGCGCACGGCTTCAAGCTCCAGCCTGCCGACCTCGAACGGGCGATCACGCCCAAGACCAAGTGGCTGGTGCTGAACTCGCCGTCCAACCCGACCGGCGCGGCCTATTCCGAAGCGGAATTGAAAGCGCTGACCGACGTTCTGCTGCGTCATCCTCATGTGTGGATCATGTCGGACGACATGTATGAACACCTGATCTATGACGGCTTCAAGTTCACCACCCCGGTCCAGGTCGAGCCGAAGCTGAAAGACCGCACCCTGACGATGAATGGTGTGTCGAAGGCCTATGCGATGACCGGCTGGCGCGTCGGCTATGCCGCCGGTCCGTTGCCGCTGATCAAGGCGATCAACATGATCCAGTCGCAGTCGGTCAGCCACACCGCGTCGATCAGTCAGGCGGCGGCGGTTGAAGCCCTGAACGGTCCGCAGGACTTCATCCCGAAGAACGCCGAGATCTTCAAGGCGCGGCGCGATTTGGTGGTCGGCCTGCTCAACCAGTGCCCGGGCATCACCTGTCGCACTCCCGAAGGTGCGTTCTATGTCTACCCGTCCTGTGCGGGCGTGATCGGCAAGACCGCTCCGTCGGGCAAGGTGATCGGCAATGACAGCGAGTTCGTTTCCGAACTGCTGGAAGCCGAGGGGGTCGCCGTGGTTCAGGGCGCGGCCTTCGGTCTGGAGCCGCATTTCCGGATTTCCTATGCCACCTCGACCGAGGCTTTGACCAAGGCGTGTGAGCGGATCAAGCGTTTCTGCGAAAGCCTGCGCTAGACCGACACACGTATAAAGTCAGAAAGGGGTTCTCTCATCCCCTTTTAAAGGGGCGTCTTGAATTCGCATCAGAATTCAAGACGCCTTTGACGCTTTCCTCCCCTTGAACCTTCTGTCCGAACGAGTAATGTACAGGCTCGGGACGAGCTTTTATCCGTTCCGGGATCAAGGAGGGGGAAGACAGCAATGCCGACCCCGAGTGACGACCTGCAAATCACCAACGAGGGCCTGCAATCTCTCAATGAAGAGTTGCACGCGGTAAACGAAGAACTCCACGCCGTCAATGAAGAGTTGACGGCGAAGGTCGAGGAATTGACCCGTCTCAATGACGACCTCGACAATCTGATCGCCGCGACCGATATCGGCACCATCTTCCTTGACCTGACCGGACGTATCCGCCGATTCACCCCGATCGCCGCACTGTCGATCGCGATGAGCGAAGCCGATATCGGCAAACGGATATTCGATCTAAAGCTCCATCTCGACTACCCCACCTTTGACGACGATCTCCGCTCGGTCCTGGCCGGGGGACCGCCGGTCGAACATGAAGCCCTCTGTACCGGCGGACTGGTGATGATGGTGCGGATGCGTCCCTATCGCACCGGGCGGTCCGCTCTGGCTGGGGCCGTGCTGACCTTCGTCGATGTCACCCGGCTGACGGCGGCGGAACGGCGGCTTCAGGTCTATATCAACTCGTTGCCGCATCAGGTGGCGGTGATTGATTCGACCGGAACTATCCAGCTCATCAATGCTGCTTGGGCCCGCTTTGCCGCCGAAAACGGGGGACGCCCCGACCTCATTGGCGTGGGGAACAATTACCTCGAGGCCTGCACCACCTCCTCGGATGGCACCGCGGTCGCGCGGGGTGTCCAGGCAGTTCTGCATGGCGAAGCCCAGGCTTTCAATTGGGAATATCCCTGCCACTCGCCGCGCGAATTCCGCTGGTTCCTGATGAGTGTTGCCCCAGTCGAGGGCGGAATTGGCGGCGCCGTCGTTAGCCATATCAACATCACCGAGCGTAAACAGATCGAGGAAAACCTCCGTCTGGCCGCTAGCGTGTTCGAAAATAGCGGCGAAGGCATTGTCATCACCGATGCGCAGGAACGCATTGTCTCGGTCAACCGCGCCTTCACCGAAACCACCGGCTATTTGGCCGAGGACGTCATTGGCCGCACCCCGAGGGTCTTCGTTTCCAGTCGCCACGATACCGCCTTCTATCGCACCATGTGGAACGAGTTGAATTCGTCTGGAATCTGGCGCGGTGAAGTGTGGAACCGCCGCAAGGACGGGAAGTCGTTTCCGGCCTGGCTGACGATCAGCCATGTTGTCGACAGCGAAGGACGCCTGTGCAACCACGTTGCCGTGTTCAGCGATATCAGCGACCGCAAAGAGAACGAGCGTCGCCTGTTGGAGATCAACGCCGAACTCGAACAATTCGCTTATGTCGCCAGTCACGATCTGCGTGAGCCACTCAGGATGGTCACCTCTTATCTGGGGATGATCCAGCGGCGGATCGGGACGGAAATCGACGAGAACACCAAGGAATACATCGCCTTCGCCGTCGATGGGGCACGGCGGATGGATAATCTGATCCTTGATCTGCTGGATTACTCCCGGATTGGTCGGGGCTCTCGCCGCCAGAAACGGTTCCAGGTCGACAGCGCGATCGAGCGGACTCTGTTCAACCTCAAGGTTGCGATCGAGGAATCCGGCACCACGGTTTCGATGTCCGGCTGCGATCTGATCGCCGAGACCGACGAAGACGATTGTCTCCGCGTCCTTCAGAACCTGATCGCCAACGCGATCAAATATTGCCCGGCCGATCGCAAGCCAGCGATATCGATCTCGTGCCGCAGAGACGGGGAGCTGATCGCCGTCTCCGTCGCCGACAATGGTATCGGTATTCCCGAAAACCAATTCGAGCGAATTTTCCGGATGTTCCAGCGCCTGCATGGCCGCGAGGATTTCGGCGGAGGCACCGGAATCGGGCTGGCGATCTGCAAGAAAAGCGCCGAGCGGATGGGCGGGACCATCACAGTGACGTCGGTGCAGGGCAGCGGATCAACCTTCACCTTTACGATGCCCGCCGCTCCCTAACGGCCTGCGGACGGCCTTTACGGCATATCCTGGTCGTGGAAGCACGAGGGCGGCAGCGGCGGCGCAACGCTGCCGTCGGGCAAAGGCCGGTCATCGCCATCAAGAACCCGGTGCATGATCACCGCGTCGATCCAGCGGCCGAATTTCAGGCCGACCCCGCGCAACACCCCTTCCTGCCCGAACCCGCGTGAGCGATGTACCGCGATCGAGCCATGATTGCCGGAATCACCGATTACCGCGATCATCTGACGGTAACCAAGCTGCGTGCAGCGATCAATCAATGCCGAAAGCAAGGTGCCGCCGATCCCGCGCCGCACCACGAAGGGAGCGACATAGATCGAATCCTCGACGGTAAAGCGATAGGCCGAGCGGGGACGAAACGGTCCAGCATAGGTATAGCCCAGAACCTCACCATGTTCCTCCGCGACCAGATAGGGCAGCCCGCGCGATAACACAAAGCGGCGTCGGTTCTTCATCTCTTCGACATCGGGCACCACCTCCTCGAACGACGCGGCGGTGCGGGTGACGTAAAAGGAATAGATTGACTGAATCGCGGCCATATCCTCTTCGGTGGCATCGCGGATCGTCACCGGCAGCGGAGAAGAGGGAGGGCTCATAACGGCTTTCCTTCGGCGGCAAGAGCGGCCAACGCCTCGACCACCCGGTCGATATCGGCGCGGACCTGTTCGAATCCGGGGCCATGCTGATGCTCGGCCTCATTCATATACAGCGCCCGGTTCAGTTCGATCTGAAGGGCATGACTGGCCTGACGCGGCCGACCATAAGCGCGGGTCACATAGCCACCGGCATAGGGCGTGTTGCGCACCACCCGATATCCCCGGGCCTGAAAGGCCAGTTCGGCGGTGCGGGTGATCTCGGGAGCACACGATTCCCCATAACAATCGCCCAGCACCACATCGACCCGGGACAGACCGGAATCCCGGTCCATCGGCCCCCCCACCGACGGCATCGAGTGGCAATCGACCAGCAACGACCAGCCAAATGCGGCGCGGGTGGTGTCCACCAGATGTTTGAGGCGACGGTGATAGGGATGATAGCACGCCGCAATCCGGCGCTCGGCCTCGGCGACCGGAATTTTACCGGCATAGATTTCCGATCCGCTGGCCACGACCCGGGGAATCGTCCCCAGGCCCGCCAGCACGCGGGGAGAGCGGGTATTGGCGTTCTGAGGCAACGCGCCGGTGAACATCGCCGGATCAAGCTCGCACGGCTCGCGGTTGACATCGCAATACGCACGGGGAAACAGCGCGCACAACAGAGGCGCCCCCCGCTCTACCGCCCCTTGATAGAGTTCGTCGATAAAACTGTCCTCGGACCGGCGCAGCGCGCGCGGATCAAGCCGGGATTCAGCGACGAATGCGTCAGGGTAGCCTCGCCCGGAATGCGGGGAGGAGAAGATCAACGGTACGGTCTGACGCTCTGGCGCCAGAACCTTGAGAACATCGTCGTCGGTGACGGCGAAAGGGATGGTGTTGGTATCCATGGCCTCGTCCATCTTGTTTATCAGGTCGCGGGCCGCCTGTCATACCTCCTGTTAACATTCCATCCTTCACAAACGAACAAAGGGTACAGAAGCACTTGCAAAGCGGCGGGAACGACGCTAAAAGAACCTCCCCCGGCGCCCACCGGGGCGGCTCCGAACGGACCCGTGACTGCATCTTCCGCTTCGAATTTTTTCGTTGCATCAGAAGAAAAGGTCGAGTAAGAAAGCGACCCCGGCAACGGGTTGGTTAAAAGAAGTCGAAGTAACCCGACGAAAAAAGCAAAGCAAAAACGCTTGCAAATGATCGAAGGGTAAGGTAAATAAGCGGAACACAAGGTCGCAGCTCGGTAGAGTGAAATTCTTGTAGACGGGCGGTTAGCTCAGCGGGAGAGCACTACGTTGACATCGTAGGGGTCACTGGTTCAATCCCAGTACCGCCCACCATGAAGGCCTCAAGGGAAACCTTGAGGCCTTCGCCATTTCTAGCCCCTCTTCTTCCTTCTCATATAATCGGCGCTGGCGCTGAGCCCGTGCGGGCGTGTTTCTCCCCTCGCCTCCTCCTACTGGCGAGAGCAGGACAGGTAATGTCCTCCAGTCTGATTCTGACGCATCAGGGCCAAGGCCATCCCGGCCTGGACGGCCAGCGCGATCCAGAGTGAACGATGAGTGAACATAAAAAAAGCGGCGACGAGGTGTGTTGCCCCATCGCCGCTCAAAACGAAGCGAACCGCCTACCGCGACTGGGTGTAGTCGTAGGCGTCCTCGGCAGCGCGGACCAGCGCCCGGGCCTTGTTCATGCATTCCTCGTGCTCGGTCAGCGGCACTGAATCCGCCACGATTCCTGCCCCGGCCTGGACGTACATCGTGCCATCCTTGATCAGGGTGGTGCGCAGGGCGATACAGGTATCCATATTCCCATTGCAGTCGAAATAGCCGATCGTTCCGGCATAAAACGAGCGCCGCTCGCTTTCCAGTTCGTCGATAATCGACATCGCCCGAATCTTCGGCGCGCCTGAGGTGGTCCCGGCGGGGAAGCCGGCCATCAGGGCATCCATCGCATCGCATCCGTCGCGCAGCGTCCCCTCGACATTGGAGACGATGTGCATCACGTGCGAATAATATTCGACCACCATCTTGCGGGTGACGGTGACCGAGCCGATCGAGGCGACGCGGCCAACATCGTTCCGTCCCAGATCGAGCAACATCAGATGCTCGGCCAGTTCCTTGGGATCGGCCAGCAGGTCGGCGGCCAGCGCCTCATCCTCGGCCGGGCTGGCCCCGCGCCGACGGGTTCCGGCCAGCGGACGGATAGTGACCTTGCCGTCCCGGAGACGAACCAGGATTTCCGGGCTGGAGCCGACCAACTGAAAATCGCCGAAATTGAGGAAGAACAGGAACGGGCTGGGATTGAGCCGACGCAGCGAGCGATACAGCGAGAACGGCGGCAGATGGAACGGAACCGCCAGACGCTGCGACAACACCACCTGGAAGATGTCACCGGCGGCAATGTATTCCTTCGCCTTCTCGACCATCCGGCAATATTGGTCGGGGGTGATGCGCGGCTCGGGGATCGGCTGATGATCGTCGCGGCCGCCAACGGTATAGGCCAGCGGCAGCGGACGCTCGAGCGCCTCGACCACGTTCGAGAGGCGCTCACAGGCAAGGTCCCAGGCGGCCTGGGCATCGACGCCGGGGCGCGGCCACACCGGAGCCACCGCCGTCAAGGTGCCGTTGACGTTATCGAACACCGCCATGATCGACGGACGCATATAGATACCATCGGGAATGCCGATCGGATCGGGATTGGTATCGGGCAGACGCTCGACCAACCGCACCATGTCATAACTCATATAGCCGATCAGACCGGCCGACATCGGCGGCAGGTGGGGCGGAATGTCGATTCGACTTTCCGCGACCAGCGCCCGCAAACTGTCGAGCGCCCCTGATTGTTCGGCGACGGGACAGGGGACAAAGCCCTCCTGGCCCGAACGGACATTACGGTTGATCCAGGCGCGATTGCCCTCACAGCGCCACAGCAAATCCGGTTTCATTCCCAGGATCGAATAGCGACCCTTGATCGCGCCGCCTTCGACGGATTCCAGCAGAAAAGAATTGGGCTGGCCGTTGGCGAGCTTGAGGAAGGCGGAAACCGGTGTTTCGAGATCAGCGACCAAGACCCGCCAGACTACCTGCGGCCGACCGGAATTATAGGTCTGGGCGAAGGCGGAAAAGGCGGGTTGGAGCGTCATGATTACTCTTCGTTGCTGAGTTGCTGTTTATCCACCTTGACGCCAATCGAAGCATTCAAGGCGGCGATGAATTGGTCGGCGATATCGTTGGCGACACCTTGCGAGACACGGCGGCGACCGGATTCGACGACCGGGGAAGAGGGATCGGCGGTGAAGGGAATTACCTCGGCGAGGCGAGCCACCAAAGTCGCACCGGGAAGATCGCCGGTGACAACCTCACCCGGCTTGATCCCGAACAAACCGGTGACCAGAGCGGGGGGAAGGGTCGCCCCCTCGGCATTTTCACGCGGGAACGGCTTGGTCTTTTCGACCCGCAGGCTGGCGGACTGGGCCACGGCGGCGATGCTCTCACCGGCCTTCAGGCGTTCAACCAGACGCTGGGCCTTGTCGTGAGCGGCCTCATGGCGACGTTCGGCCTGCCAGCGGGCAATCACGTCGGCCTTGATGTCGGCAAGCGGACGCGGCGCCGGCGGAGTCACCTGATCGACCCGGACCAGGAAATAGCCATTCTCCGGCACTTCGGTCAGCGGGCTTTCGGTGCCGAGATCGGTATGGAAGCTCACATCAAGGAATTGGTCGGATTTAGGCAGATCCGCGACCGGCTTGCCGTTGGGACCACGGCCCTGAGCATCGACCGCAGCGATCTTGGCAACCTTCAGCGAGAAGCGGGCCGCCGCCTCTTCCAGGGTGGCTCCACCGCCCAGCGCATCCTCGACCTTGTTCGACAGTTCGGAAAGGCCGTCAAGCGACTTCTCGCGACGCAAATCCTGCTCGACCTTGACGCGGACATCGGCGAAAGGCTGAACTCGGCCGGGCTGGACCGCACCGACCCGAACGACATGCCATCCCAGCGCGGTCTTCACCGGCTGGCCGGTGGTGCCGGACTCAAGACGGAACACCGCATCGGCCAGACCTTCGGGAAGGTCGCGACGCTCGACCAAGCCAAGGTCGATGATGTCACGGCCCAAAGCCTTGGCGATCGTCGGCAAATCCTTGCCCTGCCCTTGCAATTCATAGGCACGGGCGACATCGGACTGACCGTCAATCACGATCTGAGAAACCTGACGGCGCTCGGGGGTCGAAAACTCCTCGGCGCGCTGCTGATAGGATTCGCGCACCATCGTCTCGTCAATGTCGATGCCGGCAGCGATATCGCTGGGGCGCAACAACAGAACGGTCAGAGCGCGGAATTCCGGGGCCATGAACCGATTGGCATTGGCGCTGTAATAGGAATCCAGCGTCGCCGCATCGGGCGCGGCAGGCAACGGAACGCTGTCATCGGCGACCTGAATGGTCTCGGCGACGCGGCGTTCTTCGCGCCACCGCAGCAGCGGATCAGCCATCAACAGCGGAGCCTGAATGCCACTCGCCAGCGATTCGGCCATCTGGTTACGAATCATATTGCCGCGTTCGGCGCGGAGGAACATCTCCTCGCTCATCCCGGCACGCGACAGCCGCGACCGGAACTGTTCGCGGTCGAACTGGCCGGTCGGGCCACGGAAGGCGGGATTGGCGGTCACCCGGCGCAAGATCACCTCGTCCACCGCGACCAGACCCAGACCGCGCCCGGCTTCGTCGATCAGCGAGCGGGTGATCACGGTATCGATGGTGCGGTCCATGATCCCAAGCTTGCGCGCCTCTTCGGCGGTCAGCTTGCCACCGAACAGCGGCTGAAGCCGCTCGATCTCGCGTTTGAACTCGGATTGAACCTCGGTCGCCGAAACGGCGGTGTGGCCGACCTCGATCGCGGGGCCACGGCTAGCGCCGCCGCGAACAACGTCACCAACCCCCCAGACCACGAAACTGAGAGCCAGCAGGGCGAACAGGAGCCTGACCACCCAGGTCTTCGAGAATTTGCGAAAAACGTCGAGCATCGGCGTTGAATGTGTCCCGGTTGGGGGGAAGGGACGGCGGCGCGACCCATACGGGAGGCGTCATTCGCCAGGGAAACCGCATCATAAGGAGGGGAATGGGCCCCCGCAACATGGAATTGGCGCGGGGGCTTTACCCTAACCCAGAGGGAATAAGGCCGAAAAGGGGGTCCTCTGCGGCCTTATTCTTTTGGGATCAACGGCGACGGATCGCCGTTCCGGCGAAGCGGGCCGCGGTCCCCAGCTGTTCCTCGATACGGATCAGCTGGTTGTACTTGGCGATACGGTCGGAACGCGAGAGCGAGCCGGTCTTGATCTGGCCGCAATTGGTGGCAACGGCGAGATCAGCGATGGTCGAATCCTCGGTTTCGCCCGAACGATGGCTCATGACGGCGGTATAGCCCGCCTTATGAGCCAGTTCGACCGCTTCCAGGGTCTCGGACAGGGTGCCGATCTGGTTGACCTTGATCAGGATCGAGTTGGCCAGGCCCTTCTCGATACCCATCGCGAGACGCTCGGGGTTGGTAACGAACAGATCGTCACCGACCAGCTGAACCTTCTCGCCCAGGGCTTCGGTCAGCAGCGCCCATCCTTCAAGATCGTCCTCGGCGCAGCCATCTTCGATCGAGATGATCGGATAGGAATTGACCAGCTTGCTGTAGAACTTGACCAGACCCTTCTGATCATAGGTCTTCTTGGCGCCTTCCATCACATAAGCGCCGTCCTTGTAGAACTCGGACGAAGCGGCATCGAGCGCCAGCATCACGTCCTCGCCCGCCTTGAACCCGGCGGCTTCGATCGCGCTCATAATGAAATCAAGGGCCTGCTCGGCGCTCTTCAGGTTCGGAGCGAAGCCGCCTTCGTCACCGACATTGGTGTTGTGACCGGCCTTCTTCAGGGTCTTCTTCAGGGCGTGGAACACCTCGGAACCGATCCGGATCGATTCGGCGGCGCTGGAAGCCCCCACCGGCATGATCATGAATTCCTGAATGTCGATCGCGTTGTCGGCATGGGCACCGCCATTGATGATGTTCATCATCGGCACCGGCAGGGTCGAGGCGAACGCGCCGCCGACATAGCGGTAAAGCGGCAGGCCGGATTCGTCGGCGGCAGCCTTGGCGGCGGCCAGCGACACACCGAGGATCGCGTTGGCACCCAAACGAGCCTTGTTGGGGGTCCCGTCGAGATCGATCATGGTGTTGTCGAGCAGGAGCTGCTCTTCGACATCCATACCAGCCAGGGCGTCATAGATCTCGCCGTTGACCGACTCGACCGCCTTCTGCACACCCTTGCCGAGATAACGCGACTTGTCGCCGTCACGCAATTCGACCGCTTCGTGAACCCCGGTCGAGGCTCCCGACGGCACCGCGGCACGGCCGAGGATGCCGGATTCGAGAACGACGTCGACTTCGACAGTCGGGTTACCACGAGAATCGAGAATTTCACGGGCATGAATATCGACAATGGCGGTCATTTGACCTCTCCCCCTTGCGGATTTAATCGATGGAAAGCGGGTGGCACTTGGCCGTGGCGTCGAGCATCATCAACATCTCGATCAGCGCGGGCATCGCCGACAACGGGATCATGTTCGGGCCGTCCGAAGGGGCCCGATCAGGGTCCGGATGGGTTTCGATAAACAGACCGGCGATTCCGACGGCGACGGCGGCACGGGCCAGGACCGGAGCAAAGCGACGGTCCCCGCCGGAGGATCCGCCCTGCCCGCCCGGAGCCTGGACGGCGTGGGTCGCGTCCATGATCACCGGCCAACCGGTGCGGCCCATGATCGGCAAGGCCCGCATGTCGGTGACCAGGGTGTTGTAGCCGAACGAGACTCCCCGTTCGGTCAACATGATCCGAGAATTGCCGGTGCTTTCGATCTTGGCCGCGACGTTGGCCATGTCCCAGGGAGCCAGAAACTGGCCCTTCTTGACATTGACCACCGCACCGGAACGACCGGCGGCAATCAAAAGATCGGTCTGGCGGCACAGAAACGCCGGAATCTGGAGCACATCAACCGCCGGTGCGACGGCGCGGACTTGCTCCTCGGTATGAACGTCGGTCAGAACCGGCAGACCGAGGCGACCGCGAATCTCGGCGAAGATCGGCAGTGCCTTGTCCAGCCCAATGCCGCGTTGCCCGGCCAGGCTGGTCCGGTTGGCCTTGTCGAACGAGGATTTGTAGACAAGGCCAATCCCGGCGGCGGCGGCGATCTCTTTCAACGCCTCGGCGCACTCGATCGCGTGGTCCCGGCTTTCGATCTGACACGGCCCGGCAATCAGGACCAGCGGCAGATCGTTGCCGAAGACGATGGAGGGCGTGACGGCAACGTGGTGGCAGGTCATGCGCCCCAACCCCTTTGCTAAACCAGACGCGATTGCCGCACCGCCGCAGCGATGAAGCTGGTGAACAGCGGATGCGGATCGAACGGCTTCGACTTCAGTTCAGGATGGAACTGGACGCCGACAAACCAGGGATGATCCGGCAGTTCGACGATTTCGGGCAGGATGCCATCGGGCGAGAGACCGCTGAACGACAATCCGGTCTTTTCGAGATCGGCGCGATAATCGAGGTTGACCTCGTAGCGGTGGCGGTGGCGTTCGCTGATCCGGTCGGCACCGTAAATCTCACGAACCCGCGAGCCCGGCTTCAACAGGCATTCATAGGCCCCCAGCCGCATCGAACCGCCGAGATCGCCGCCATGATCGCGCTTTTCAACGCTGTTGCCACGAGTCCACTCGGTCATCAGACCAACCACCGGCATCTCGCAGGGACCAAACTCAGTCGAGCTGGCCTCGGTCATCCCGGCAAGATGACGGGCAACCTCGATCACCGCCATCTGCATCCCGAAGCAGATACCGAAATAAGGCACCCGGCGTTCACGGGCAAAGCGGACCGCCTCGACCTTGCCCTCGGACCCGCGCTCGCCAAAGCCGCCCGGCACCAGAATGCCGTGACAGGGTTCGAGATGGCTGACGACGTCCTCGCGCTCGAAAATCTGGCTGTCGATCCAGTTGAGGCGAACCCGGACATTGTTGGCGATGCCGCCATGGTACAAGGCCTCGGCCAGCGACTTATAGCTGTCGAGCAGGCTGATATACTTGCCGACGACGGCGATGGTCACCTCGCCCTCGGGCTGACGAATCCGTTCGGCGATGGTGCTCCACCGCTTCAGATCGGGCGGCGGGGCATCGACGCCGAAATGGCGGCAAACCACATCGTCCATCCCCTGCTGGTGATAGCTGATCGGCACCTGATAGATCGAATCGACATCAAGCGCCGGAATCACCGCGTCGGTGGGAACGTTACAGAACAGGGCAATCTTGCGCCGCTCGCTTTCCGGAATTTCCCGGTCGCACCGGCACATCAGCATGTCGGGCTGAATCCCGACCGACAGCAATTCCTTGACCGAATGCTGGGTCGGCTTGGTCTTCAACTCGCCCGCCGACGGGATGTAGGGCACCAGGGTCAGGTGCACGAACATCACCTGAGACCGGCCCAGTTCGTTGGCCATCTGGCGGATCGCTTCAAGGAACGGCAGGCTTTCGATGTCGCCGACCGTACCGCCGATCTCGCACAGACAGAAATCCTCGTCGGTGAGATCGCTGCGGATGAATTCCTTGATCGCGTCGGTGACATGGGGAATCACCTGGACGGTCGCGCCCAGATAATCGCCACGACGTTCCCGCGCGATGACGTTGGAATAGATTCGTCCGGTGGTGATGTTGTCGCTCTTGCGCGACGCCACCCCGGTGAAACGCTCGTAATGGCCCAGATCAAGGTCGGTCTCGCCACCGTCGTCGGTGACGTAGACTTCACCATGCTGATAGGGGCTCATCGTGCCGGGATCGACGTTGAGATAGGGATCGAGCTTACGCAGCCGAACCTTGAATCCACGCGCCTGCAACAGCGCACCCAGCGCCGCCGAAGCCAGTCCCTTGCCGAGCGAGGAGACCACGCCACCGGTGATGAAGATGAAACGGGTCATCGGCCTTCCGTCCTCGCATTACCCAAGTCAAGAATCGCCCCAGCCACGGCCTCTACGGCCGATACGTTCCCACGGGAACGCCGGAATTGGTCCGACCGAAAGCGATTCACACATCGAACGGCCCCGCGGGCACTTACGCGCCCCGGGACCATAGCCACGATCAGCGCGCCAGCGGTGCGCTGGGAGCCGCAGGTTCGGCGGGGGCCGCCGGAACGAGCGGAGCCTGAACCTGCACCTTATCGAAAGGCGACCCTTCGCCGGAGCGATGGCTGGCGATCAGAGCCAGGATCATGCTGGTCGAGAAAAACAGAGCAGCGATGATCGCGGTGGTCCGGGTCAGCAGATTGCCAGCCGAGCGGCCGGACATCAGCCCGCCGCCGCTGTTACCGCCAATACCCAACGCGCCCCCCTCGCTGCGCTGAAGCAGGATCACCCCGACCAGGGCGAGCGCGAGGAGGATGTGGATGACCAGAATGATCGGAAAAAAGTCCATGTATCGACCACCAGGGAATTTGCACCGGGAATCCGTCCGACCGGAAGCCGGGTCCGCTTGGACACTGCTCCCGGTCGGGGATGAATTGCATCGGGCGTTTTTAGACCCGGTCGCAAAGGAAGGCTAGTGCAAAGTTATCCCCAGCACCTTTCAGCACGCGGTGACGATTGCCCAGAAATCCGCCGCCTTCAGGCTGGCTCCACCGATCAGTCCGCCATCGACATCGGGCAGCGACAAAAGTTCGGCGGCATTGTCGGGCTTCATCGAACCGCCATAGAGGATACGGGTCGCCGCCGCGCTCTCCACACCCAGCAAAGAGGCCAGTTCGGCCCGCAGCACGGCATGGACTTCCTGAGCCTGGGCCGGAGTGGCGACCCGGCCGGTCCCGATCGCCCAGACCGGCTCATAGGCGATGACGGTATTGGCGGGGGTCGCCCCGGCGGGCAACGAACCGCGCAACTGGCTGGTATTGACCTCAAGGGTCCGCCCCGCCTCGCGCTGCTCCAGCGTTTCACCGACGCAGACGATCGCGATCATGCCCGCGGCCAGGGCGGCTTCGGCCTTGGCCTTGACCGTCGCATCGGTCTCGCCATGATCGGCGCGGCGCTCGGAATGGCCGACGATCACCGCCGCACAGCCAAGATCGGCCAACAAAGGCGCCGCGACGTCGCCGGTATGAGCTCCGGCGGGCCTGGCGTGACAATCCTGCGCGCCGACGGCAATACCCGACCCGGCTAAGGCAGCGGCGACCGGCACGATCAACGGAAAGGGCGGGCAGACCAAAACGTCACAGGCGGGCGGTGCCCCCGAAGTCCAATTGGCGACAAGTGCACTCGCCAGTTCGGCAGAACCAGCCTTCAACCCATTCATCTTCCAGTTGCCGGCAATCAGCTTGCGACGGATACTCATCTGATAATTTCCTCCCATTTATCAGGGGTATACCACCCCAACCGATCCGCCCCAATCAAAACCGCACCAGAGGCGCGGACAGGCTTCACTGTCCTTGTCTTTCCCGGGTTTCGGCAAGCCGAAGCTTGAGATCGCCGCTTTCCTGCTGACGTCGCCACATCTGCGCATAGCGCCCGTCGGCGGCAAGCAGAGCGGCGTGGCGACCGCGCTCGACCACCAAACCGCGATCGA
>NZ_AQPH01000053.1 GCF_000442515.1 Magnetospirillum fulvum MGU-K5
GAGATCATCTTGCAGGCGAAGATGATGTCGGTCATCAGGTTGGTGAAGGAGCCGGTGCCGCCCAGGCGGCGCTGCTCCTGAAGCAGGAAATGGGTCAGCGTGATCCGATGATAGGGCATCTTCCGTATTCTCCCTGGAGCGCGGCACGGACCGGGTTTGTCCCCCCTGGTCGCCGCCTGATGTGTTAGCCGATTCGGTCGCATGAATCCAATGCGTTGTCGTGTCGGGTGGAATGGGCGTGACTTCGTTGCGCCCGCTCCGCTACAAGAGCAAATCTCCAGGGATGACAAGGGGACGGTCTTTGAGGTCTGTCCGATATCTGACGGTTGCGGTCGCATTGTTGGCCGGTGCTTGCGCCGGGCCGCCACCGCCTCGACCCGCGCCGCAATCGCCCCCTCAGTTGCTCGATCCCGATTCCGCCTGTCTGAAAGATTTGCGCGATCATTCCGTGCTGTTCGAGCCGTTATCGATGACGGCGGCGTCCCCCGCTTGTCAGGTGCCCAATCCGGTCAAAGTCACCGCCGACGGTCAGATGAGATGGAATCGTCCCGGCGTGCTGTCCTGCGCGACGATGCGGGTGGTCGACCGTTTCGAGACCGACGCGGTGCAACCGGCGGCAGAGCGTCATTTCGGCCAGCGCGTCGTCCGTCTGCTCCATATGGGCACCTATGAATGCCGGACCCGCCGCACTGACGCGACAGCGGCGGCCGCCGCCGCGGGCAAGCCGGTCCGCGGCGGGCGACTGTCGGAACATGCAAAGGGGCAGGCGATCGATATCGGCGGCTTTGAACTGGCCGATGGCACCGTTGTCTCGGTCAAGCGCGACTGGCGCGGGGGCGGGCGCAACGCCGCGTTCCTGACCGAGGTCGCCCGCGCCGCCTGCGAGCATTTCAGCGTGGTGCTGACGCCGAATTACAACGCGGTCCACGCCGATCATCTTCATCTGGATATCGGGCCGCACCGGCTGTGCGGGGTGTGATACCGGCCAACCCTCGATTTGATCCGTTGGCCTGTATCCGGCCGCCATTGCGGCGGCGGCCAAGCGGGCGGATGCCCGCGCCCGGCGAGGGACAATACAACCGGCCAAGTCTTTGGCCGGTTGGTATGTTATCCTAGCAGGGAATCGATCTCGACCTGGGCCATGGCGCGGTCGGACCCGTGGATGATCGCGTTGGCGCAATCCATCAACGCCTGAGCCGCCCGGCTGATTGCCTTGACGTGCTCGGCGATCAGGCCGGGGTCGGAGCCGCCGACGATTTCCTCTTCCAGCCGGGCGACCCCGCCCAGGATCACCGCGTTTAACTGGGCCAGGGTTTCTTCGAACGGACGGCGGTACTTGCTGGGGACGTGATCGTAGGCTTCGATCGCGAACTGACGGTCCTTGAAGCTGGATTGGGCGAAATGTTCCTTATAGGAACGGGGTTCCCATTGCTTGCAATCCTCGACCATGTCCGGCATGTCCGGAATCATGTCGATCAGCATCACGATTTCGTTGAAGTGGTTCAGATAATCCGTCGCCAGCAGGGTCTGGGCGCTGATGTTGGTGCCATCAACCCTGGCGGCAAAAGCTTCGAACCGTTCCCGCTCATCGGGGGGTATGTCGGATTCCGTCACTCTCCCTCCCGCTCCGCAGAGTTGTTTTTCCACCCTGTCATCCATGCGCCATGATGTTCGGAATTTCAAGGGCCTGAGCGACACCAGGGCGGGCTTACAAAAATATGGTGTCGGCGATCGGGAAAAAGAAGACCATGGCGGCGGACCGATCAAGCGGAGGATAGCAGCCAATGCGAGCGTTCTTGTGGGCGGGGAGTCTTGCCCTGTGTCTGGTGGCCGGCACCGGGTCGGCTGCTCTTGCCGAGGAACCGGGTCAGACGATTTTGACCCTGCACGAATCGGCGGAAACCCTGATTTCACCCGACGTGCTTAACGTCACCTTGCGGATCGAGGCCGAGGGAGCCGATGCGGCGACACCGCAAAAGGCGCTGAACCGTGCCGTTGCCGCCGCCCTGGCCAAGGCGCGGGCGGTCGATGGGGTCACCATCGCCACCGGGCCGTATTACACCAGCCGGAACGAGCCGCAGGCGAAATCCTCTGCCGCGCCGCTGTGGCGGGCGTCCCAGACGATTGACCTCACCTCGCGCCGCTTCGACGCGTTGCTGGCTCTGGCGGGCGAACTGCAAAGCGACGGTCTGGCGATGGTCGGGATGAGCTATCAGGTCAGTCCGCAGGCGCGGGCGGGTGTTCACGAAACGCTGGTGACCGAGGCGTTTTCCGCCCTGCGCCAGGAAGCAACGCTGGTGGCGCGGGCAACCGGCCTGTCGATCGTCGGCTATAAAACGCTGTCGCTCAGCCCGACCGCCCGACCGCCGGTGATGATGAAGGCCGCGCGCGGGATGGCGATGTCGGCCGAAGCGATCGCGCCCCAGGGCGAAGCGGCCGCCCAGCCGGTCCGGGTCGATGTCGATGCCGAAGTGATCCTGGAACTGCGCCGCGCGCCGTAAAGGACGGGGGAATGGGACGCGTGGGGTCGTCGGTCCGAGCCCCACGCGTTTCGTCTTACCAGGGCGAGCTGTCGCGGTCGCGTGATGCCTTGACCTGGATCGCCTGGGCCTTGATGTCCTGAATCCGCAGCCAGATCGCCCCCTGGTGTCCCAGCAATTGCTCGGCCTTGTTGGCGTGGTAATTGGCCTCGGGCAGCTTGCCCGACAGCAGGAAATGCTCAGCCAGGGCGTAGGAGGCCATTCCTTCCTTGCCATCGCGGCCGAACGCGATCGCCAATTGCTGCCAGGCAAAGGAATCTTCGGGCTCCAACCGCACCGCGATGGTCAGATTGGCGGCGGCGTCGGCCAGCAACGTCTGATCCTCGGTCTCGATTTCGGCCTGACCCAGCCCGATCCGCAGCAGGGCACTGTTGGGAAGGTATTCCACCGCCTTGCGATAGGGCTCGATCGCCTCGCGGCCGCGCCCGTTCTCAAACAGCATCTGCCCCTTCAGTTCCCAGAAATAGGGGTCCTTGGGGCGGTCGGCGATCAGTCCGTCGATCAGGGCCAGCGCGGCTTCGAGATCGGGCTTGCGGTACAGCGCGACGGCGCGGGCATAGCGGGCCTCGATCGAGGTGTCCCCCTCTTTGTAGCGCATCAAGGTCTTGACCGGCGGTTCGACGAAGGCGAACAGCTTGGCCTTGATGCGGCGGTGCCGCTCGATCCAGTCGGCGGGCCAGGGCTGGTTCGAGAACGGCGATTTCTCGACATGCTCGCGGACAAAGGCGATACGGTCGCGGGTCAGCGGGTGGGTACGGACATAGGGGTCCTGACGCGCCGCCACCAAAAGCTCCTGGTCGCCCAGGATGTTGAAGAATTCCAGCAGCCCCTTGGCCGACCAATGGGTGTCGTCCAGGAAGCGCATCGCCATCTGGTCGGCCTGCTGCTCCTGGCTGCGCGAGAAGGCCAGCAGGTTGCGCATCGCCAGTTCCTGGCCGCCCATCATCACCCCGGCGGCGGCCTGACCGTTGCCGCTGACCGCCCCGGCGGCGGCACCCAGCAGCATCGCCAGGATCGCCTCGGTCGAGGCGGCGGCGACGGCGTCGGTGCTGCGAATCAAGTGTCCGCCAGCAATGTGTCCGGTTTCGTGCGCCATCACCCCGATCAACTGGCCCGGAGTCTCGGACCGGATGATCAAACCGGTGTGAAAGAAAATGTTCTGGCCCCCGGCGACAAAGGCGTTGAGTGTCGGGTCGTTGATCAGCAGGATGCGGATCGCCTGTGGGTCCAGCCCGGCGGCCTGAAAAATTGGCGTGCCGAAGTCGCGAATGGTATTTTCCACTTCCGCGTCGCGAATAAATTGGCGCTTCGACTGTTGAGCTTCAGCCGACGGCGACACCAACGCGATCAGGATCGTTACCAGAAGGAAGATGCGTGTGAACAAGGATCATTCCTCGCCGGTCGAAAGGTTGCACGCAGGGCGGAGCCGCCGAATCGCCGCCCTGGCGGTCGTGATTGCCCTGGCGGCCTGCGCCGAGTCTCCGCCGCCGATCGGTACGGTCGGCCACGTTCGCGGCTTTGCCGGTCTGGTCGCCGCCGACGAACCCCGGGCTGCGGTGGTCGCCCGTGACGTTCTATCCGCCGGGGGAAATGCCGCCGACGCCGCGACCGCCCTCTACTACACTCTGGCAGTGACCCTGCCGTCAACCGCCAGTCTGGGCGGTGGAGGGTCATGCATTGTACATGACGCCGAGAGAAAAACGACCGAGATCCTGGAATTCCCGGCGTTGCCCTCGACCGAGTCCGGACAGGTGGCGACGGCGGTTCCCGCCAATCCCCGGGGCTTTTACGCGCTGCACGCCAAATACGGTCTGATGCGTTTCGAAAGCCTGTTGGCTGAGCCTGAGCGGCTGGCCCGTCTTGGGACTCCGGTGTCGCGGGCGCTGGCCAACGACCTTGCCCGGGTCGTGCCGCTGCTGTCGCGCGATCCGGAGGCGCGGGCGATCTTCTTCCGTCCCGATGGCGCGGTCCTGCGCGAAGGCGACATCCTGCGCCAGCCCGAACTGGCGGCGGTGATCGCCAATCTCCGCCGCAATACCGGCGATTTTTATCTGGGGATGGCGGCGCGCGATCTGGTCAAATCGGTCAAAAGCACGGGCGGCACCCTCAATCTGGACGATCTGCGCGATCTGCGCCCGGCGTGGCGCGACACGCTGAAGGTGCGGGTGGGGACAGAAATCGCCCATTTCGCGCCGCCTCCCTCGGTCGGTAGCACGGTGACCGCCGAAGTGATCGGGATGGTCTGGCCGCGCTGGTCCGATGCGCCAGAGGACGAGCGGCCCCATCTGCTGGCCGAGGCTCAGGCTCGCGCCTTTGCCGACCGCGCCCGCTGGATGCAGCGCAATGGCTGGAGTACCGAGCCTCCCGGTTCGCTGGTCGCTCCGGAAAAGCTGACCCGTCTGTTCTCGGATTACGCCCCCGACCGTCATCGTCCGGTGTCTGGCGCGTCGGCGACACCGCCGGATTCCAATGTGTCGGCCAGCTTTGCCGTGTTGGACGGCAAGGGCTCGACGGTGGTGTGCGGAATCGGCACCGGCGGCGTGTTCGGCCAAGGACGCGTCGCGCCCGGCACCGGGATCGTGCTGGCCACCGCGCCGGGGCCGGGGGCACCGCCCAGCGCTACCACGGTGATGGTGGTCAACCCCCATACCGCGCGGGTCCATTTCGCGGCGGGATCTTCGGGCGGGGCGGCCTCGCCCGCGGCTCTGGCCGAAACGATGCTGGTGGCTTTGTCCGGCGATACGTCGTTGGCCGAGGCGCTGGCCCGGCCTCGGGTCGTGCATCTTGGCACCCCCGATGCCGCGTTTGTCGAAAATGCCCCCTATCGCTTCGATCCCGCGCCGCTATCCCGACGCGGCCACCAGACCGCTCCGGTCGCGATGCCCAGCCGGGTCGAGGCGTTGCGGTGCCGCGAAGGTCAGCTCCAGACTCCGGATTGCGAGGCTGGGACCGACCCGCGCGGGTTCGGATTGGCCACTTCGGTAGGGAAAGACTGATGGCGTTCAAGGTTGCCGAGCGGGGAGCGATCGCTCCCTTCATCGTGATGGACGTGATGCGTGCCGCCACCCAGCGCGAAGTGGCTGGCGAAAGCGTGCTGCATCTCGAGGTCGGTCAGCCCTCGGGGCAGGCTCCGGCCGGGGTACGGGCCGCCGCCGCCCGGGCGCTGGCTAGCCAGCCTTTGGGCTATACCGTTGCCAATGGGCTCGATTCGTTGCGGGCCCGGATCGCCCGTCATTACGTGACGGCCTATGGCGTCACGGTCCGGCCCGAACAGATCGTCGTCACCACCGGGTCGTCGGCCGGGTTCCTGCTCGCCTTTCTCGCCGCCTTTGCTCCGGGGGACCGGGTGGCGGTGGCCGCGCCCGGCTATCCCGCCTATCGCAACATTCTGAAGGCGGTGGGAGTCACCTGCGTCGATGTCCCGGTTGGACCGGACAGCCGCTGGCAATTGACCGCCCGCGTGCTTGAAGACCTGGACCAGCCGCTTGATGGCGTCATCGTTGCCAGCCCCGCCAATCCGACCGGCAGCATGTTGTCGGCCCACGAGGTCGCCGAACTGGCGCTGTGGTGCGAGTTGCACAATATCCGTCTGATTTCGGACGAGATTTATCACGGCCTCAGTTATGGCCGCACCGCCGCCACCGCCGCCGGGATGGCCGCCGCCCCGCATACGGTGGTGGTCAACAGCTTCTCGAAATATTACGCGATGACCGGCTGGCGGGTGGGTTGGCTGGTGGTGCCCGACGATCTGGCCCGCGCCGTCGAATGCCTGCAACAGAATCTGTTCATCTCGGCTCCGACCCTGTCGCAGGTCGCTGCCGAAGCGGCGTTCGATTGCCTGGACGAGTTGGAAGCCCGCGTCGCGGTCTATCGCACCAACCGCGATCTGCTGCTGAACGAACTGCCCGAGGCGGGGTTCGCCAAACTGGCCGCCGCCGACGGAGCGTTCTACCTGTATGCCGATCTGTCCGACCGCACCGATGACAGCGAGGCGTTTTGCGCCCGGATGCTGGCCGAAACCGGAATTGCCGCGACGCCGGGAACCGATTTCGATCCGGAGCGGGGGCGGCGCTTCCTGCGCTTTTCCTATGCCGGTTCAACTGCCGACATGGCCGAGGCGGCGCGGCGGCTGAAAGCGTGGCGGGGCGTTTAGCGATTGCCCGGCACGGACCAGAGCCGGTCCGTGCCGGGGTGCATCGCGTTATCTGAACCGGCGCGGCATCCGGAACGGTAACAGCGCCTGGACCCAGCCGCTGCGGAAGCGGTCGAGGCACAGGCTTTCATGGAAGCCGGTGACCTTTTCGCCAAACAGCCGGGTATCAATCACCGAGCGGGTATAGAACGGGGTGTCTTCCAGCACCTCGGCCAGCCGGGCGGTGTGACCGCTGTCGGCGCGGGAGACGCGCTCGACCCCCCAGGCACCGCGCGGCAGGGCCGACATCGGCGGCGAATCCGATTCCTCGACCTTGCCATCCCGGCCGATCCGCAAGGCGACGGCGAGGTCACTGCCGTCGCGGCGGGTGACATCATAAAGGACGGCGGTGCCGTTCTGAAGCGGCGCGCGCGACCAGGTCCAGCGCGCAAAGGATTTCTCCAGCGGCACGATCCCGGAATTGGTGTCGAAATAGCCGGGACCGGACCAGCGCAGGCGGGGATGGCTCAGTTCGACCTCGACCCGCGAATCCGGGGCCAACGGTGACCAGAAATGCTCGCCCGCTCCGTCAAGACGGACGGAATGGCCGGTCAGGGCGCGGGGATGGACTTTGATCGTGCCCTGAATCCGGCCGGGCAGCGGGAAGGTCCGCTCGGACAGGCGGATTTCAAGCGCGCTGCCGGTCCAACGCAGCGCGCTCGGCCCGATCACCAGGGTGTCGATGCTGCGATTGACGGCGCTGCGGTTGCGCTCCGTCATGCTCCAGCGCTTGGTGGCGCCGTACAGGCAGACATTGACCGAGCAATGGTCCAACGGCTCGGCCGTGCCGCCCTTGCGTCGCGCCCAGGCATAATAAGGAGAGAACACGCTGCCGATGAAAAAGATCAGGGTCAGGCCGTGCTTGCCGTCATCGCTCAGCGCGTCGATATACCACCAGGAATAGCCCGATCCGGGAATTGTCCGGTCGAAGCGGGGGCCGCGGTCGCCGCCCAGGCCCAGGGGGCCGGTGGCGGTCTGGGCCGGGCCCGCCTGGACGAAACGCCGTCCGCAGGGCAGCGGGCCGGGATCGGGAGATCCCAATTCGGAGGGGCGGATCAGCCCCCCGCCGATCAGGCCGTCGGTCGGATACGGGTCCACCCCATCCGCGGCGGCCGGGCGGTCTCCGCCAGTCGTCTGATGCGACGGGCGCATCTTTCCGGACGGTCGAAGGCCAATGGTGTTCATCTGTCGATCTCCCCGGGCGTTACTGTCGGGGCCGTCCGGCACCGGGCACACGAATTCCATCGTCGGTGCGGGCGGCGACCGACCCCGGGGGGAAGGTGTGGTCGAATTCGCCCCTCCTGTCACGGGAAAAAATCCAAGCAGTCCGAAGTGGAGGGGGGAGGAGCTGCCTTGGGTTCGATCCGCTTCCATCCGCATCGGGAATTTGACATATTGCCAACGATGACCATTCGGTAACCTGTAACAGAGGGGGGAACATGGATGCCATGGCTCGGGTCGAGGGGGCTCTGACCACGGCGCTGGCGCGGATGAGTGGGCCGGGATGCCCGCCCCGGCTGGCGGAAGCAGTGCGCCACGCGGTGTTTCCCGGTGGGTCGCGGCTGCGTCCGCGTCTGTGCCTGGCTGTTGCCGCCGCCTGTGGCGACGATGCGCCCGGTCTGGCCGATGCGACGGCGGCGGCGATCGAATTGCTGCATTGCGCGTCGCTGGTCCATGACGACATGCCCTGCTTCGACAATGCCGAGATGCGGCGTGGTCGGGCCTCGGTTCATCATGCCTATGGCGAGCCGCTGGCTCTGCTGGTCGGCGATGCTCTGATCGTGGTGGCGTTCGAGCAGCTGGCCATGGCTGGCGTCAGCCGTCCCGAACGTATCGCCCCGCTGCTGCTGATGGTCGGTGGGTCGGTCGGTGCGCCGACCGGAATCATTGCCGGTCAGGCGTGGGAATGCGAGGACGAGATCAATCTGTCCGAATATCACCAGCAGAAGACCGGTGCTTTGTTCGCCGCCGCGACGATGGCTGGCGCCACCGCCGCCGGAGCCGATCCCGAGGCGTGGCGTGCGCTGGGCGAGCGGCTGGGCGAAGCCTATCAGGTGCTCGACGATATTCGCGACGTTGCCGCCAAGCCGGAAGAGATCGGTAAGCCGACCGGACAGGATCGCGCCAACGACCGCCCCAGTGCGGCGTTGCAACTCGGTCTGGCTGGTGCGGTGCGTCGTCTTGACGAACTGTCCGCCGCCGCGATCGCCGCGATCCCGGAATGCCCCGGTCGGTCTGCGCTTCAGACGATGATCCATGATCAGGTGTCGAGCCTGCTGCCGAAGAAGCTGCGTCGCGCTGCGTGATCCCGTTTGTCACGACCCAAGGCGGGGGAGACGCTTTGGGTCGTGACCGACCGGGTCACCAAAGCGGGATTTTACGCCAGGATAATTTCCTTTGTGACGAAGCGCGATTGTCACAAATAAATTCTTATTAGGCGTTAAGTCGGCAGATAATTAAATTAATGGTTGCGACTTGCTGCGGTCGTCCGTGGGGAAGGCCGTGGCTGGTATATGTCTTGAATTCAAAGGGTTGGCCCTGGTTCGGGTCGTGGTCGCGTGCGCTCGCCACGGCGATTTAGGGCGAAATTGTGTCATAGAATTCGATTGACACATTGGTCGGGCAGAATACACTGACGCCGGGTTGACTTGGCCCGTTTTGAATCCGCTGGGGGAAGTGGATGAATACCATTGCCGTTGTGCTCACGGAGCCTGAGCGCCTCGAGCTCTGTCGACTCGACTTGACGCCGCCCGGCGACGAAGACGTCGTGGTCGATATCGAGTGGAGCGGCATCAGCACCGGAACCGAGCGGCTGCTCTATACGGGCAAAATGCCGCCGTTCCCCGGTATGGGCTATCCCCTGGTTCCCGGTTATGAATCCGTCGGTCGTATCGTCGAGGCCGGACCGGCCTCTGGTCGTGCCGTTGGCGAACGTGTCTTTGTTCCCGGTGCGCGCTGTTATGGCGACGTGCGCGGCCTGTTCGGCGGCGCGGCGGCGCGGGTGGTTGTGCCCGGTGCCCGGGTTTATGTCGTTGACGAATCTCTGGGCGAGCACGCCGTGCTGCTGGCCTTGGCGGCGACTGCCTATCACGCCGTCGCAGCCGAAGGGGCGCGCCTGCCCGAATTGATTATCGGTCATGGCGTGCTGGGTCGTCTGGTGGCGCGGATCGCGGTGGCGCTGGGCGGATCGCCGGTGGTGTGGGAACAAAATCCCGACCGGACCAGCGGCGGCGTCGGCTATGACGTGGTCGCGCCGTCGGCCGACACGCGCCAGGATTACCGCTCGATTTACGACGTCAGCGGCGACGCCAAGCTGCTCGATACCCTGATCGGCCGTCTCGCCCCCGGGGGCGAGATCGTGCTGGCCGGGTTCTATCACGAGCCGATCAGCTTTGCCTTTCCGCCCGCTTTCATGCGCGAGGCGCGGCTGCGCATCGCGGCGGAATGGCGGGGTCCCGATATGCCTGCGGTGCTGGCTTTGCTGCGCGAAGGCAAGCTCTCGCTTGACGGGCTCATCACACATCGCTTTGATGCAATCCAGGCCGCCGAGGCGTATCGGACGGCGTTCGGTGACGCCTCGTGCCTGAAGATGATTCTTAATTGGGGAGCTTGCTCATGACCGCGCCGCTCGATGGCGTTCCTCCTGCCGGAAAGGGAGGTTCGACGCAGCCGACGCCGGGCTCGCAGCCTGGGAGCGGGGCCGGGGCGGCTCCGAAGACGCAGATCATCGCGATCTACGGCAAGGGCGGTATCGGCAAGAGCTTCACGCTCGCCAACCTCTCTTACATGATGGCTCAGCGCGGTAAAAAAGTGCTGCTGATCGGCTGCGACCCGAAGAGCGATACCACCTCGCTGCTGTTCGGCGGTCGCGCCACTCCCACCATCATCGAAACCTCGGCCCGCAAGAAGCAGGCGGGGGAAGAAGTGAAGATCGGCGACGTCTGCTTCAAGCGTGACGGCGTCTTCGCGATGGAGCTGGGCGGGCCGGAAGTCGGCCGTGGCTGTGGCGGTCGCGGCATCATTCACGGCTTCGAAATTCTCGAGAAGCTGGGCTTCCACGATTGGGACTTCGATTACGTCCTGCTCGATTTCCTGGGCGACGTCGTCTGCGGCGGGTTCGGTCTGCCGATCTCGCGCGACATGTGCCAGAAGGTGATCGTCGTCGGCGCCAACGATCTCCAATCGCTCTACGTCGCCAACAACGTCTGTTCGGCGGTCGAATATTTCCGTCGTCTCGGCGGCAATGTCGGGGTGGCTGGCATCGTCATCAACAAGGATGACGGCACCGGCGAGGCGCAGGCCTTCGCCCAGCAGGTCGGTATTCCGATCCTGGCGACCATCCCCGCCAACGAAGGCATCCGTCGTCTGTCCGCCGCCTACGAAATCGTGGCGCAGCCGGATGGCGAATGGGGTCCGCTGTTTGCCGCGCTGGCCGATCAGGTCGATGCCGCTCCGCCGATTCAGCCCAAGCCGCTGTCTCAGGAAGGCCTCCTCAATCTGTTTAAGGGCGACGCCGTCGGTCGCGATGTGGTTCTGGTGCCCGCCACCGCCGAGGATATGGGCGGGGAATTGGCCGCCAGCAAGCCGTCGCTCGAAATCATTTACGAAACCCCTTAGGAGCCGCCTTCTGATGTCGTCATCCACCCTCGTTCCTCCTCCGGCCAAAGGCGATACGCCGATTGCGGCTGGCTGCACCGGCAGCGGGGTGGCGGACGCGGTGAAGGAACGGCTGGCCAGCGATTATCCCAAGGGACCGCACGATCAGCCGCAGACGATGTGCCCGGCGTTCGGTGCGCTGCGTGTCGGCTTGCGGATGCGCCGTACCGCGTCGATCCTGGTCGGCTCGGGCTGTTGCGTCTACGGTCTGTCCTTTACCTCGCATTTCTACGGGGCGCGGCGGACCGTCGGGTACGTGCCGTTCGATTCCGAGACCCTGGTGCGGGGTCAGGTGTTCGAGGACGTCCGTCAGGCGGTCTATCAGATGGCGCGACCGGAACAGGTCGATACCGTCATCGTCATCAATCTCTGTGTGCCGACTGCCTCGGGCGTGCCGCTTGAATTGCTGCCCAAGGAAATCGACGGCGTCCGCATCATCACCATCGAGGTTCCCGGGTTCGGGGTGCCGACTCATGCCGAGGCCAAGGACGTCCTGGCCGGGGCGATGCTGCGCTATGCCCGCCTCGAAGCCGAGTCCGGCCCGGTGGCGATGCCGCGCGGCGGTGTCGCCTCGATGCCGACGGTGTCGCTGATCGGCGAATTGTTCCCGGCCGATCCGGTGGTGATCGGTGGTCTGCTGGCCCCGATGGGGTTGGCGGTGGCGCCGCAATTGCCGTCGCGGGAATGGCGCGATCTGTACGCCTCGCTCGATTGCGTGGTGGCGGCGGCGATCCATCCCTTCTATGCCGCCTCGGTGCGCGAATTCCAGGCTGCCGGTCGCCCCGTCGTTGGCTCCGGCCCGGTCGGGCTTGAAGGCACGGCGGCGTGGCTGGAAGGAATCGGCAAGGCGGTCGGGGTTAGCGAAAAGCTGATCGACGCGGCCAAGGATCGGGCGCTGCCCGCGATCCGCGCTGCGCTCGACGCCCATCCGATCAAGGCGCGGGTGACGGTGTCGGGCTATGAAGGCTCGGAATTGCTGGTGGCGCGTCTGATGGTCGAAGCCGGGGCCGAGGTTCCCTATGTCGGGACCGCGACGCCGCGCACGGCCTGGAACGAAGCCGATCGCGAATGGCTGGCGGCCAAGGGCGTCCACGTCCAGTTCCGCGCTTCGCTCGAACAAGATATTGCGGCGATGCGTGATGCGCGGCCCGATCTGGCGCTGGGAACCACGCCGCTGGTGCAACACGCGAAGGAGATGGCGATTCCGGCGCTGTACTTTACCAACATGGTTTCGGCGCGGCCGCTGTTCGGACCGGCTGGGGCCGGATCGATCGCGGGGATCGTCGCCGCCCAGGCTCAGGGCAAGGCGCGGTTCGCCCGGATGGTTGAATTCTTCGACAAGGTCGGAACCGGAGCCGCGACCGGCTATGGTCCCAACCCCCCGTTGCCTGGCAAGGGGAGGGCGTAACGATGCTCGTCCTCGATCTCGACCGGGCTGGCGGATATTGGGGGGCGGTCTACGCCTTTGCCGCGGTGCGCGGGTTGCGTTTGGTGATCGACGGCCCGGTTGGCTGTGAAAACCTGCCGGTCACTGCGGTGCTGCACTACACCGACGCCTTGCCGCCGCATGAATTGCCTGTCGTCGTCACGGGGCTGTCGGAAGAACAGTTGACGATGAGCGGTACCGAGGATGCGTTGCGTCGCGCCAGTGCCACTCAGGATCAGTCGATGCCGGCGGTGGTTCTCACCGGCTCGATCGCCGAGATGATCGGCGGCGGCGTGACCCCCGAAGGGTCGAATCTGCTGCGCTTCATCACGCGCACGATTGACGACGATCAGTGGCAGGCGGCCGATCGGGCGATTTATTGGCTGTGGTCGCAGTTCGGGGCCAAGCAGGCCAGCACCAAGCCGCGGGTGCGGGCAGCGGGGGAAAAGCCCCGGGTCAACATCATCGGCCCGATGTACGGCACCTTCAACATGCCGTCCGATCTGGCGGAAATCCGCCGTCTGGTCGAAGGGATCGGCTGCGAGGTCAATCTGGTGTTCCCGCTGGGAACCCATGTCGACGATATCAAGCGGCTGGCCGATGCGGACGTCAATATCGTGATGTACCGCGAGTTCGGCCGCAAATTGTGCGAAGAGTTGGGTCGTCCCTATCTTCAGGCGCCGATCGGGGTGTTCTCGACCACGGCGTTCCTGACCAAGCTGGGGGAACTGACCGGACTCGATCCCGAGCCGTTCATCGCCCAGGAAAAGCACACCACGCTGAAGCCGGTGTGGGATTTGTGGCGCAGCGTGACTCAGGACTTCTTTGCGACGGCGTCGTTCGGCATCGTTGCGACCGAGACCTATGCCAAAGGATTGCGTGGGTTCCTCGAAGGAGAACTGGGGATGCCCTGTGCTTTTGCCATCGGTCGCAAGGCTGGGGTGAAGCCGGATAACCAGACGGTGCGGGAGACGATGAAGGCTCACCCTCCTCTGGTCCTGTACGGTTCGTATAATGAGCGGATGTATGCGGCTGAGCTCGGCTTGCGCTCGATGTATATTCCAGCTTCTTTTCCGGGAGCCATCGTCAGGCGCTCGACCGGAACCCCCTTTATGGGGTATAGTGGCGCGACTTATGTGGTTCAGGAGTTTTGCAACGCACTCTTCGATGCGCTGTTTCATATCCTGCCGCTGGGGACGGAGCTTGATAAGGTTGAATCGACCCTGTCGCGCCTGACCCGAATGGATGCTTTGCCTTGGGACGATGACGCAAGTCGTCTGCTTGAGGCCTACGTGGAGACCGAACCGTTTCTCCTGCGTATTTCCGCCACCAAACGGCTCCGCGACAGCGTTGAGCATGAGGTGCGGACCGCCGGAGGGGAAAAGGTTACTGCGGCCGATGTGTCCGCCTCACTTGCCGCGATCGGCAAGGGGCGGGCAGCATAAGGCGCAAAGTCAGCGATTTTTGCCGCCGCGTTCGCGCGACGGCAAGCCCCGCCGCCTGGGGAGAGGCGGTTATGGCCGGAAGGCCTGTCTTAGGGAGTTCAATTGAATGGCTAACTCATTAGAAAGAGGAGGCGGGACCTTGTCTGGTCTGTCTGAGTCAGAAGCGCAGGAGTTCCACGGCATCTTCGTGACGAGCTTCATCTCCTTCATCGTAGTCGCCATCGTCGCGCACTTCCTCGCTTGGAAGTGGCGTCCCTGGCTGCCGAGCGCCAAGGGCTACGCGTTGCTTGACAACGCTACCGCCGCTGCGCAGTCGGTTCTCTCGACCCTGGTCTAATGGAGGCTACGTAAAATGTGGAAGATTTGGACGCTCTATGATCCGAGAAGGGCTCTCACTGCGTTGTTCGTGTTCCTGACCGTTCTCGGTCTGCTGATCCACTTCTTGTTGCTCAGCACCGATCGGTTCAACTGGCTTGACGGCGCTCGGGTTGCGCATGGATCTGTGGTCCAGCAGACCCTTCCGCTGCCGGCGAAGTAGCAGTGGCGTGGGCTAGGGACTGAACATCATCGTTCACCCCTAGCCCAAAGCTGGCAATGTTCAGGCGAGGCGGCGAGGAACCGATCCTCGCTACCTCTCTAAAGGGTGGACTTCAACATGGCGATGCTCAGTTTCGAGAAGAAGTACCGCGTCCGAGGGGGGACGCTGGTGGGCGGCGATCTGTTCGATTTTTGGGTGGGGCCGTTTTACGTCGGGTTGTTCGGGGTGACTGCTGCTTTCTTCACCTTGCTCGGCGTCGCCCTCATCGTGTTAGGCGCGTCGCACGGACCCACGTGGAATTTGTGGCAGATCAGCATCGCCCCTCCTGATCTTAGCTATGGACTGGCCTTTGCGCCGCTGAATGAAGGCGGCCTGTGGCAGTTCATCACCATTTGCGCGATCGGCGCCTTTGTGTCTTGGGCGCTGCGCCAGGTGGAAATCGCTCGGAAGCTCGGGATGGGCCTTCATGTCCCGTTCGCGTTTAGTTTCGCGATTCTGGCTTACGTTACTCTGGTTGTGATTCGCCCGCTTCTGATGGGCGCCTGGGGCTTCGGTTTCCCCTATGGAATTATGAGCCACCTCGACTGGGTGTCGAACGTTGGCTACCAGTTCCTGCACTTCCACTACAATCCCGCGCATATGATCGCGATCAGCTTCTTCTTCACGACGGCGCTGGCGCTGGCTATGCACGGCGGTATCATCCTGTCCGCGACCAATCCGGGCAAGGGTGAGCAGATCAAGACGGCCGAACACGAAGACACCTTCTTCCGTGACGCGGTTGGCTACTCGATCGGCGCTCTGGGCATTCACCGCCTGGGCCTGTTTCTTGCCATTTCCGCTGCCTTCTGGAGCGCGGTGTGCATCGTGATCAGCGGGCCCTTCTGGGCGCGTGGGTGGCCCGAGTGGTGGGGCTGGTGGCTCAATCTGCCCGTCTGGCGCTAACGCAAGGTGACCGTAATGACCGAATATCAGAATATCTTCAACCGCGTGCAAATCCGCGGTGAGACCTATCCGGGCGTGCCCTTGCCGCCGGACACGGATGATCGTTTCGGGCAGCCCATCTTCAGCTATTGGGCCGGTAAGATCGGCAACGCTCAGATCGGTCCGATCTATCTGGGTGGCCTGGGCCTCGCCTCGGCTATTTGCTTTGGTATTGCTGCGGCTGTCGTCGGCCTCAACTTCCTGGCCCAGGTCAACTGGGACTGGATTCAGTTCGTCCGCCAGTTCTTCTGGCTGGCGCTTGAGCCGCCGCTGCCGAAGTACGGCCTGTCCTTCCCGCCGCTGGCCGAGGGTGGCTGGTGGCTGATCACCGGTTTCTTCCTGACCGCTTCGATCCTGCTCTGGTGGGCTCGGATGTACACCCGCGCCAAGGCCCTGGGCCTGGGTACCCACGTTTCGTGGGCGTTCGCCTCGGCGATCTTCTTCTATCTGGTGCTGGGCTTCTTCCGCCCGATCCTGATGGGCAGCTGGGGCGAAGGCGTTCCCTTCGGCATTTTCCCGCATCTCGACTGGACCGCGGCGATCTCGATTCGCTTCGGTAACCTCTACTACAATCCGTTCCACATGCTGTCGATCGCCTTCCTTTATGGTTCGGCGGTTCTGTTCGCCATGCATGCCGGCACTCTTCTTGCCGTGAGCCGTTACGGCGGCGATCGCGAGATCGAGCAGATCGTCGACCGCGGCACCGCGGTTGAGCGTGCGATGCTGTTCTGGCGCTGGCAGATCGGTTTCAACGCGACGATCGAGTCTTTCCATCGCTGGGGCTACTGGTTCGCCGTCCTGACCGTGATTACTGCGGGCATTGGCATCCTTTTGACCGGCACCGTCGTTGACAACTGGTATCTGTGGGCCGTCAAGCACGGTGTTGCTCCGTCCTATCCGCCGGTATTCCCGCCTGCCACGGATCCGGCCCTGATCTCGGGAGTGCCGCAATGAGACTCGGATTTTCCGCTGTAGTGGGGCTTACCGCCATTGTCGGTGCGGTGTTCGTCGCTACCACCTTCACCACTCCGCCTCTTGACAGCGTCCAGCGCGGTTATCGCGGGTTGGGTCAGATCCAGACCTATCAGGATCGCGCCTACACTCGTCTGACCGCTGCCAATCAGGCTCCTGAAGTAATTCCCGCAGTCGATCCCGAAGGCGAAAAGGCTTCGGTCGGCTACAAGAATCTTAAGGTCCTGGGCGATCTCGATAAGGCTGAGTTCGACCGCTTGATGATGGCGATCACCAACTGGGTGTCGCCGGATGCAGGCTGCAACTACTGCCACAACCCGGAAAACATGGCGTCTGACGAGGTCTACACCAAAGTGGTGGCCCGCCGGATGCTTGAGATGGTCAGCACCATCAACACCAAGTTCAAGGCCCACGTCGCCAACACCGGCGTGACCTGCTACACCTGCCACCGTGGTCAGCCGGTTCCCAGCTATGTCTGGTTCACCGACCCGAACCTCAGCCATGCCTCGGGCTATGCCCAGGGCGTGACCGGTCAGAACAAGGCCGCGGCCGTTGTCGGCTACACCTCCCTTCCGTACGACGTCTTCACGCCGTTCCTGAAGGAAGCCAACGACCTGCGCATCATTTCCGGGACGGCTCTGCCGCAGCGGGATGCCGGTCCGCGTAAGTCGATCATGCAGGCCGAATGGACCTATGGCGTGATGGCGCACATCTCCGATGGTCTCGGGGTGAATTGCACCTATTGCCATAACACCCGTTCGTTCACCGATTGGAGCCAGAGCTCGCCGCAGCGCGTCGTGGCTTGGCACGCGATCCGTCACGTTCGCGAGCTGAACAACACCTATCTCGATCCGCTGGCCTCGATCCTGCCCGCGAATCGTCTGGGTGCTCTGGGCGATGCCCCGAAGGTGAATTGCACCACTTGCCACCAGGGCGTCTTCAAGCCCCTGCTGGGTGTCTCGCAGCTGAAGGACTATCCGGAGCTGGCGACCACTCTGACGGTCAAGAACTAAACGACCCCAGGCCGGCAGATGAGGTTTCATCTGTCGGCGTGGTTGGGGCCTCGGCCCCAATCCGGTTTGCGACAGTGGAGGTTCCCAACGCGGGGCTAAGCAGCGCAAGTCGGGGGACAAAACATTATCGGCGCGGAGAGCGGGGTGACCCGAGCTCCGCGCCGAAGTGTTTTTGGGGTGTCGCGATCCAAGCCGACCGGGCGGAAGCGATCTATCCCACCAAGAGCCACCGTCAATCCCAGTCGAGACCGAAGGCGCTGGCGCGACAGCAGTGCCGCGCAGGCACTCGCTCCACCGCCGCCGCGCCGTTCCCAGCCGTAAATGGTCAGCGTGGCCGAGAGTGGGATCGGCCACGCGAGATTGCACGAGTGGGTGGTGCGATCGCATCGCCATTAACTGCGCCAGCGACGAAGCAGATCGGTGAGGTGAGCGATCAGGGCTGCCACCAACCAGCCCCCAATCCAGGTCGGACCATCGCCAACCAGACCGGCGCGAAGAGCCATCATCAGACACAGGCCCGAGACCAGGGTTGCGGCAAAGTTGATGGGGGCTGGCCCTTGCCCGGTCCGACCGTGCCACCAGGCCAAGGCCAAGCCTTCGACGATCATCAGGGCGACGATCAACTCGATAGCAAAGCCGCTGGAAATCAAATGGTTGAGCCACGTCATGAAGGACCTCGCATTCACCGCGAACGAACGCTCTACGCAGATTTGGGCGGTGACATTTAGCAAAACGGAGGGAAGGCAAGGAACGGAAAGAAGGAATGTGCAAAGGTGAGATGGGGCTAAAGGTGGATAATGCAAGAGTCCGGAAAGCACCAAAATATTTATGGATGTTGGAGTCTTATCCATTAAAAATAATGTGGGTAATTGGGTGGGGGTGTGTTTGTCCGGACTGATGATGCGACGTCATTATTATTTTTTATGGATAAAGAGGGGCGCAGGCGGGCGAGGGAGGCTAACGCAGCGGCGCCGGGGGAAATTCGATCCTGGACATGTTGGCGTTCGAGTAAATGGTACGCCATGTCCGGCATCGGTGAGGAACGGCGCCCTGAACTGAGTGGGGCGGTGGGATCGTGTGCAATGAGGGAGGGCGAGGCGGGAGGGAGCATGACCCGGGGAGCCGAGGGGCGGCCAACGCGGGCCGAAACGGACCGGGGATGGACACCTAACCGGGAAGGGGCTTGTGCCGGTTCGTCTTCAGGGTTAACTTTTAAAGGTTCCAGAAACTGAGCCTAGGACCACCGCCACCATGAACAATCCCGTCTTCGATCGCATCCGCCAGGACATCACCGAAAATGACGTGGTGCTGTACATGAAGGGAACCCCGATGTTTCCGCAATGTGGGTTCTCCGCCGCGGTGGTTCAGGTTCTGACCGGCCTGGGTGTTACGTTCAAAGGGATCGACGTTCTGGTTGATCCCAGCCTGCGCGAAGCGATCAAGCAATTCACCAACTGGCCGACCATTCCGCAGCTCTACATCAAGGGCGAGTTTGTCGGCGGGTGCGACATTGTGCGCGAGATGGCGGCGAGCGGTGAGCTTGCCCAGCATCTGGCAACGCACGGGATCGCCTGTAAAGTCTGACGACACTTGGTCTGTGCCGGGGACAGAATCGGTGATCTGTCCCCGCGCGGCGTCGCGGTGGTGGTCTTTGATTGGCGTGACCGTCTTTCGGGGCTTCGACCCGAAATGAGGCGAGGGGTCAGCCCCCGACTCCGCAGACGAACTTCAGGGTCTGAAGCCGCTTCAAGGCCCAGCGCAGGCGGGTACGGGCCCGTTTATCGAAACATTTCGGCTCGATGCGGGGCGAGGGCGCGATCCCGATCCCGATATCGGTCAATTGCTGTTCCAGCATCGTGCGTAGCAAAATCTCGAGGACCTCGTTGAAATCGCGCAGATCGTCGGGGTGCAGCGCATCGGCGGCGTGAAGGGCGATGAAGCGTTCGTCGGTCCCGGTCTGAGGCAAGTGAGCCCGGATCGCACGCAGGCGCGCGGCGCTGACCAAGGGGAGCAGGCCGAATTTTTTGAGGTTCAGCCGACCGTTGACGGTGACAAGGGTGCCGAACAGCCCGATTGAGCCGTCCATTCCTGCGACATTCTGGGCAAGGTAGCGCAGGAAGAAACCGGAACAGGACGCGGTTTCGATCGCCATCTTCCGTAAATCCTCGGCCAGGGCGCGATCGCCCCAGACCGGCTGGAAATCAAAGAAGATATCGCAATACATCACGGTCTGGTTTTCGACCGAATAGACCCATCGGGCAATTTCGTCGCGCCATTCGTCGAGGCTTTTGCGCCACGCGGCTTCGCCCGCCATCACCTTGCCGTTACAGAGCGGAATGCCGGCGGCGGCGAGGGTGGCGTTGAGGCGTCGCCCCAATTCGGCGAACCAGGAATCGTCGGACGGGCGGCCATCATGGACCAGGGCATTGTCCTGATCGAACGCGAGCAGGCTTTCACCGCGACCGGCCGAGCCCAAAACCATGACTGCATAACGGGCAGGAGCGGGGCCCCACCCGTCATCCTGCATCGATAACTCGGCCAGTTCGGCGGCGCGGGCGGTCAGATCGCGCAGCACCAGGGCAATCACCGAGGCGATATTGCGGGCGGTGACGCCTTCGGCCAGCAGGCCCGAGGCAAGACGAGGCAGATTGGCGACGATCGCTCCCATCTCGTCGGAATCGCGGGCGGATTCAACCGAATCGCCCAGCACCAGCGCCTCGGTGGCGCGGACTTTCAGCAGGGCGCTGCCGGTGATCATGCCCAGCGGACGGGAATCCGGGTCGACCACCACCAGATGGCGCAGCCCGGTGCGGGCCATCCGGGCCAGGGCGACATAGACAAAGGCATCAACCGGGACCGAGGCGACCGAACGGGTCATCGTCTCGCCCAGCGAGGTGTCGAGCCCGGCCGGTCCGGAGGTCGATAACAGCCGGAGCAGATCGCGTTCAGTGAAGATACCGACGGTGCATCCCGCCTCATCGATCGCGACAATCGACGAGACCTTGGCCGCATACATGCGTTGAATCGCGTCGGAGAGGGACAGCGTGGTCGGCGCGCTCAAAACCGGGCTGCTCATCACCTCGCGGATGCGATGGCGATACGGGAAGCTGTCAATCCTCGCAAGGGGGGCAAGATCCTCCACCATGTGATCACGATAGTGGCCGTTCGGGATTTTTCAACGGATTTCTTTGTTTCCAAGATGGGCCAGTTTCGTATACAGGACCACACATAGAATATGCGTGAATAGAACGGCTCGTGTACTCGCAATCCGTGGCGTAGTGTCGACGATTATCGCGGCGCATCATAAAATTCGATTTGCATAACTAAGCAAAAACTGACGGTTAACAATGAGCTTACTGGGTAGGCGCGCTGAAAAGATTCGCGTGAATACCTGTCCGACTCAAGTATGGCGCAACTTATTAATGCAACGCCTTCGCACACTGTTGACGCGATCATTGTCGAGTGTTAACTAGGAATAGCACCTCAGATGCGCGCTTGGCGCATGACCGTCATGCAAATGCATGGGCCGTGGGCGAATGGGGGAAGACTAAAAACCGGCGTCAAGACCGGAAATACAAACAATGATCGCCGCTAAACATAATGGCGCGACGAATAGTGGAGGGTAAATTGAGCAATACAGCGCAAAATTTAGCCAGTGCTGAAAAGATCCGGAACAACCCTAAGTTCCGTGAGCTTGTCAGCAAAAGGACTCGGTTCGCCTGGACTCTGTCAGCAATCGTCCTTGTCATGTATTTCGGATTTATCGCCCTCATCGCTTTCAACAAGGCGCTGCTCGCGACGCCTCTCGGCGCAGGCATCAACACGACGGTCGGCTTTCCGCTCGGTGTCGGCGTGATCCTGAGCGCCGTCATTCTGACCGGAATCTACGTTTATCGCGCCAATGGCGAGTTCGACGAGCTTAACCGCCAGATCATCGAGGAATCGCGCTGATGAGGACGACCATGACCGCTCTCGCGGGCGCGCTTGCCGCTTTCGGCACGCTGCTCGCCACCGGAACGACCGCGCTGGCCGCCGGAGCCGATCTCGGCCAGGCCGCGCAGCAGGCGACCAACTGGCACGCCATCGTGATGTTCCTGATCTTCGTCGCCGGTACGCTGGGGATCACCTATTGGGCGGCGAAGCGGACCAAGACCGCCGCTGATTTCTATGCCGCCGGCGGTGGGATTACCGGGTTTCAGAACGGCCTGGCGATCGCTGGCGATTACATGTCCGCCGCGTCGTTCCTGGGAATTTCGGCCCTGGTCTACGGATCGGGCTATGACGGACTGATCTTCTCGGTCGGCTGGCTGGTCGGGTGGCCGATCATCCTGTTCCTGATCGCCGAACGTCTGCGCAACCTGGGCAAATACACCTTTGCCGATGTCGCCTCGTACCGCCTGGGTCGGACCCCGGTCCGCACCTTTGCCGCCACCGGCGCTCTGGTGGTGGTGATCTTCTATCTGATCGGCCAGATGGTCGGTGCCGGTCAGTTGATCAAGTTGCTGTTCGGGATGGAATACATCTATGCCGTGATCATCGTCGGCGCGCTGATGATGATTTACGTCACCTTCGGCGGCATGGTCGCGACCACCTGGGTCCAGATCATCAAGGCCGGTCTGCTCCTCTCGGGTGCTACCGTCATCGCCTTTGGCGTGATGTACCAGTTCGGCTTCTCGTTCGAACAATTGTTCGCTCGCGCCATCGAAGTGCATCCGAAGCATCAGGCGATCATGTCGCCCGGCACGCTGGTCAGCAATCCGATTGACGCGGTTTCGCTCGGTATCGCCCTGATGTTCGGCACCGCCGGTCTGCCCCACATCCTGATGCGCTTCTTCACCGTTCCCGATGCCCGCGAGGCCCGCAAGTCGGTGTTCTATGCGACCGGCTTCATCGGCTACTTCTACATCCTGACCTTCATCATCGGCTTTGGCGCCATCTGCCTCGTCGCGACCAATCCGGCCTATCTTGACGCGGTCAAGGGCGGTCTGAACCTGCGCGGCGGCAACAACATGGCGGCGATCCACCTCGCCCATGCCATCGGCGGCGACCTGTTCCTCGGCTTCATCTCGGCGGTGGCCTTCGCCACCATCCTCGCGGTGGTGTCGGGTCTGACCCTGGCCGGAGCCTCGGCGATCTCGCACGATCTCTATGCCAGCGTGTTCATGCACGGCAAGACCACCGAGGGCAAGGAAGTCACCGTGTCGCGGTATGCCAGCCTTGGCCTGGGCGTCATCGCGGTGCTGCTCGGCATCGTCTTCGAGAAGCAGAACGTGGCGTTCATCGTCGCGCTGACCTTCTCGGTGGCGGCGTCGGCCAACTTCCCGGTGCTGGTGATGTCGATGTTCTGGAGCGGCCTGACCACGCGTGGCGCGGTCATCGGCGGCACCATCGGTCTGGTCACCTCGGTCGTGCTGGTGGTTCTCAGCAAGGCGGTGTGGGTCCAGAGCTTCGGCTATGCCGAGCCGATCTTCCCGTATGCCTACCCGGCGATCTTCTCGATGCCGGCGGCGTTCTTCTTCACCTGGCTGTTCTCGGTCCTCGACAACAGCCCGCGTGCCGCCAAGGAGCGGGCCGCGTTTGAAGCTCAGTCGATCCGGTCCGAGACCGGGTTGGGAGCCGAAGGCGCTGCCGCTCACTGATCGGCGACGGGGTCGAATCAAGAGGGCCGCCGGGAAACCGGCGGCCCTTATCGATTCCGGGGAAGGCTTTAGCGGCTCAGCAGCAGCACCAGCATCGTGCCGCCGAAAACAATGCGGTACCAGGCGAAGGGGGCGAAGCCGTGGCGGCCGACGAACACGACCAGGCTGCGCACCACAAGCAGGGCGGCCAGGAAGGCGGCGACGAAGCCAAAGGCGATCAGGGCACCGTTGTCGAACGACAGATCGGCCCAGTTCTTATAGATCGAATAGACCGAGGCCCCGATCATGGTCGGGATCGCCAGGAAGAACGAGAATTCCGTCGCGGTGCGGCGGTCGACCCCCAGCAGCAGCGAGCCCATGATCGTCGCACCGGCACGCGACACGCCGGGGACCATCGCCAGAACCTGACAGGCACCGATCGCCAGGGCACGGCGGGGCGAGATATCCTCGACGGTGTGGACGAGGGGCTTATGCACCATCTTCTCGATCAGCAAGATGATGAAGCCGCCGACGATCAGCGCGACCGCCGCGACGACCGGGGTATCAAGCAATTGCCGGATATATTTGTACAGGAACGCTCCGGCGATCCCGGCGGGCAGGAAGGCGATCACGATGTTGCGGACGAAGGCGCGCGATCCGGGCTGGTTGAGGCTGGACGCCACCGACCACAGCTTGCCCCAATAGACAACGCAGATCGCCAGAATCGATCCGAGCTGGATAACGATTTCAAAGGTCTTGCCGGGCGGTCCCTGGAAACCGAGCATGTCGCCGACCAACAACAGATGAGCCGTGCTGGAAATCGGCAGGAATTCGGTCAGCCCCTCGACCAGACCAAGGATCAGGGCATCGAAATAAGCAGACATCGTCTCTCCATGACGAACGGTGGCGATTGGTGGGGGATCATGCGCGGCGCGGGCGAGGAGCGCAATCCCGCTGCTGTTGTGACATAAAACCGCAACTGGAGTCTTGGCGTCACCGTCTGCTAATGGAGCATCAGGACGGGGGAGGGGCGGCTTAATAACCCTCGGAAGATGACGCCATGGATTTCGATATCGAGACGATTCCCGCCGGATTGCGCGTGATCCTGCGCGGACGGCTGACTTTTACCGAAAACGAAGACTTTCGCCGGATGTTGTCTGCCGCGTCGGCCGAGCATGTCGCGGGCGATCAGGTAACGTTGGATTTGGGCGAGGTCGCTTTTATCGATTCGGCCGGGCTTGGCCTGTTGCTCCACGCCCGCGATTCGCTGCGTCTTCGCTCGGCCAGCGTGGCCCTGGCCGGGGCGGCGGGGCAGGTGGAGCGGATGCTGGTTCTGGCCCGGTTCGGCGATCTGTTCGACCGGGCGGCGTGACCTGAAAAAAGGAAATCTGGTGTGACTGAAGACGTCGTGGCGTTTGACGCCCGGCCGCTGTCCGGTGCGACCTGGACCGGGTCGGCTTTGGTGTCCCGGTTGGCCGAGGCCTGGCGGGGGGGCGATTTCCCCTTGTTGGGGGCGGTCTCGATTCGGGTTCGCTTCATTGGGCTGGTGGCGCTGGCCCTGGTCGCGGCGGTGACCTTCGGCACCGTGCTTCAGCTCGCTGGGGCGCGGATCGATTCGATGCTGCTGGCTCAGGATGGTTTTCGCCGTCTCAACGATCTGGCCTCGGACATGCGTTCGGGCGCGGTCGCCGCCGAAAATATGCAGGAGCAATTCGTCCGCGACCGCGATCTGGCCGCCGCCGAGGCGTTCCGGCACGAGATCCTGCGGCTGCGTGAGCGGTTGGATGCGATGGCCGGGCTGGCCGGAACCGGGCCGATGGCTCAGGCGGTGGTCGAAGCCAAAGACGGGCTGGGCGCGGTCGCCGATGCCTTTGCCGCGTTGGAAACCGAGGCGGGACGGCTGGGCTTAAGCGAGAAAGAGGGGCTGCGTCTGCGCCTCAACGAATCGACCAAGGCGATCGAACGCGAACTGGCGGAATGGCCGAATGCGGGTGACCTGCCGCTGCTGATGACGCGGATGCGTCTGGCCGAGCGCGATTACATGCTGTACGGCGTGGCCTCGGCGCTGGGGCGTCACCGCGCCGCCGCGACCCAGTTCGATCTGGCAATCGATTCGTCGCCGTTGCCGCCTTCGACCCGCGAGGAATTCCGCCGTCTTCTCGCCGTTTATGCCGCCGATCTGGCCGCCTTTGCCGAGGGCAGCCAAGCCCTGAAGAGCGAAATCGGCCGGGTGCGCGAGGGGTTTAAGGCGTTGCAGCCGACGATCGGGCAGGTGGCAACCTTCGCCCGCGAGGGGATGGCCCAGGCCATCGCCGCCCAGGAAGCGGAACGCCGCGCCGCCAACCGGATGGTGGCGCTGGTCGGGCTGCTCTCCGCCGCGTTCTTCATCGCCGCCGCCTTGGTGCTGGCCCGCAGCGTGACCCAGCCGATCCGCCGGATTCAAGGGGCAATGGAGCGGTTGGCCGCGGGCGATCACACCATCGGCGTTCCTGGCGCGGAGCGCGGTGACGAGATCGGCGACATGGCCCGCGCCGTCGGCGTGTTCAAGGAAAACGCGATCGCGATGGTCCGGCTTCAGACCGAGCAGGATTCGATCCGGGCCGAGGCCGAGGCCGCCAACCGCGCCCATCTGCTGGGGCTGGCCGACACGTTCGAAAACGCGGTGAAGCAGACCGTCGATCTGGTGTCCGACCGTTCTCTGGCGATCCGCGACACCGCGATGCGGATGGCGGCCCGCACCGATGCGGTCGGTTCCGGTTCGCTGGCGGTGGCCGAAGCGGCCGAACAGGCCCGCGCCGCCGTCGGCTCTGTCGTCGACGCGGTGGCCGAGATGGACGTTTCGGTACGCGAGATCGCGAGCGGTGCCGACGCCGCCACCGAGATCGTTGCCGGAGCCATCGACGAACTGAATC
>NZ_AQPH01000054.1 GCF_000442515.1 Magnetospirillum fulvum MGU-K5
GTTCACCGACCAGCTTGGCGACATTCATGACGATAGTGCTCCCGCGACAATGTGCGAACGAGACTGATTATCAATTCTGCGCGAGCATACGGCCCGTTCCGTCCAGCTCTCTCGCCGAAACGGTGCTAGTCTTTACCCGTATCGGTATTTTTCCTTCCGAGAGGGTCGCTGCCTGGAGCGGACTCTGCCCACCCCAGGCCAAGGGCGGTCTGCAAGGCGGCGTAATCGCGGGTCAGGTCAGCCTCGGCCTCGGATAGGGCGGCGGCAGCCGTTACCCGCTGATCCTCGGCGTCGAGACGCTGGAGAGTGTTCGCGGTGCCCCCCTGTTCGCGCTGCCGGAGCAGGCTCACCGCGCGTTCGGCCGCCGCCAGGGTACGGGCCTGACCGGCTACCCGCTCGCGGCTGGCCTGGAAGAGAGCCAGGGCGTCTTCGGCATCGCGCAGGGCGGCCAGCACCACGCCGCGATAGCGAGCTTCGGTCTCGTCGCGCAGAGCTTCGGCCTGGGCCTGTTTGGCTTCGGCCCGGCCAAAATCGAACAGAGCCCATTCGAGGCGCGGCAAGGCGAAGAGCATCGGATCGTCGAGTCGACCCAGGCTGGACAGGTCGGTGCCGCCGACGCCGAGGGTACCGAGCAGGGTGAGCTTGGGGAAGCGCGCGGCGGCAGCGATGCCGATCATGGCGGTGTCGGCCGCCAGCGCCCGTTCGGCGGCGCGGATATCCGGCCGCCGCAGCAGCAACGTGGCCGGGTCTCCCACCGTCACCGTCGTCGGAGGCAGCGGCGGCGGGGTGGGCGAAGCCAGTTCGGCATCAAGTGCGCCTGGGGCTGCTCCAACCAGCACCGCCAGCGCATCCAGCTGGGCTGCGACCTCCGCTTCCAACTGGGCGGCGCGAATGCGTGGTTCTTCGATCCGCATCCGCTGGCGCTCGATCTCCACCTCGCTGGCGATGCCCTGATCGTAGCGTTGCCGCAGCAGGTCGAGCCCTTGGCGGCGCAGGGCCTCGCTCTCCCGCGCCAGGGCCAGCCGCCGCTGACGGTCGCGCAGGGCGACATAGGTCCGCGTCAGGTTGGCCGATAGCGACAGCCGGGCGTCGTCCAGGCTGGCCTCTGCCGCCTCGATCTGCGCGGTGGCGGCTTCGACGCCCCGCCGCTGACGGCCGAACAAATCGACCTCCCAACTGGCATTGAAGCCAAGGCTGTAATAATCGAAATCGCTCTTCCCGTCTTTGTCGCTGTCACCGTCGCGGATCGCGCCGAAATCGACCCCGGACGTATGACCATGCAGGTACAGCGCCTGGGTGCCAACCGTTGGGCGCAGCTCGGCGGTGCGGATAGCGAGAACCGCCCGTGCCGCACGGGTCCGCGCCACTGTCGCGGCCAGATCGGGGTTGATCGCCAGCGCTCGCATCATCAGCGAGTCGAGCTGTGGGTCGGCCAACGGCTCCCACCAGCGCGCCAGTGGCGGCGCCATCTCGGCCGGAGTGGCGCGGGCGAAGCCGGTGTCCGTGGTCAAAACGGGGGGCGGTCCGGCATAGTCCGGCCCGAGCAGACAGCCGGGCAGGCACAGAGCCAGAGCCAGCCAGACGAGGCGAGGTAGAGCAATCATCTCAGTCCGCCGTCGCCGCTGTGCCGGAACGCGGGGGGCGCAGGAACAGCGCCAGCAGGGCCACGGCGGCGACGCCGCTGCCCAGCAGCCAGAACAGATCGTTGTAGGTCATCACCAATGCCTGTTTGTGGATTTGGTCGGCCAGAGAGAACAGGCCTAAGACGGGATCGCCCTGTCCCCATAGATCAAGGGCGGCGGCGGTAGATTCGGCATTGGCCGACACCATTTCCTCGATGTGGCGGCTGTGCAGCCAGAAACGCTGGTCCTGGAGGGTGGCGATACCGGCAAGGGCGACCGATCCCCCCATATTGCGGGCGGCATTGAACAGGCCGGAGGCGTCGCCAGCCTGTTCGGGCGGGACCGAACTCATCGCCGCCTGATTAAGGAACAGGATTGCCAGCACCTGCCCGACTCCGCGCAGCACCTGCGACAGCGCAAAGTCAGAGCCGACCGAATCGATCGTCATGGTGGTTTCCATCCAGCAACTAACCGCCATCGTCAGCAGGCCGAACCCGACCGCCAGCCGGACGTCAAGCCTGCGCATCAGCAGCGGTGTCAGCGGCATCAGCACCAAGGAGGGCACCCCGCCCAGGAGCACGATCTGCCCTGCCTGGAGGGCGTTGTAATCGGCAATGGCCGCGAGGAACTGGGGGATCAGGTAAGAGGTGCCGTACAACACCATCCCGAGCAAGATGCCCATCATCACCACGCTACCGAACTGACGATCAAGCAGCAGGCTCAGCCGGATTACCGGCCGGGCCGCCAGCTTCTGCCCAGCCAGGAGCAGCAGGAAGCCGAGGCCGGAGGCCAGGGCAAGGCGGAGGATAAAGGGCGAGTCGAACCATTGCTCGCGCTGCCCCTCTTCCAGAATAACGGTCAGGCAGCCGAGGCCGAGGGTCATGCCGATGATGCCGAGCCAGTCGGCTTCGCGGATCAGGTCGGGATTGGCCCGTTCGTGCCTCAGCCCGGCCAGAAGTAGCGTTGCCAGAGCGAGGCCGATCGGCAGATTGATGAAGAAGGCGTGGCGCCAACTGGTCGCCTCGGTCAAGGCTCCGCCGACCAGCGGTCCCAGCACCGGGCCGAGGATCGCGGTCATACCGAACAGGGCATTGCCCATCATCTGCTGGTGCGGCGGTAAGCGGGTGGCGATGATGGTCATTGCCGTGGGGATCATCGCTCCGCCGCTGAGGCCCTGGCCGCTGCGGCCGATGATCATCATTTCGAGCGAGGTGGATAAACCACACAGGATCGAGAAGGCGGTGAACAGCCCCGCCACCAGCAGCAGGAAGGTGCGCAACCCGAGCAGGCGGACCAGCCAGGCGCTGAGCGGGATGATGATGATCTCGGCGACCAGATAGGCGGTGCTGATCCAGGTGCCCTCGGTGGCGCTGGCACCGATCTCGCCCTGGATTGTCGGCAGGGCGGCGTTGACGATTGAGATATCGAGGGTGGCCATGAAGGCCCCCAACGTGCCGGCGATTACCGCCAGCCAGGCACCGGGCGCGGCCCGCTCCGGCGTGTTCATCGCCCGCCGCCCGCCTGGGCCAGCCGGGTGAGGTCGTCGCTGGCGGATCGGGTATCGACCTCGGCCTCGACTGACAGTCCGGGCACCAGCAGGGCCTGCACCGAGGCCGCAGCCTCGATCGCTATCCGCACCGGGACGCGCTGGACGATCTTGGTGAAATTACCCGTCGCGTTCTGGGGGGGCAGCAGCGAGAATTGTGCCCCGGTGCCGGGGGAAATGCTGGTCACCCGGCCGACGATCTCGACGTTGGGCAGGGCATCAACCTCGATCCGCACCGGCTGGCCGATCCGCATCAGGCCGACCTGGGTTTCCTTGAAGTTGGCCTCGACATACAACCGGCCGAGCGGCACCACCGCCATCATCCGCTGGCCGATCTGGGCGTATTGGCCGGTGCGGACGGCAAGGTTGCCGATTCGGCCATCAGTGCTGGCGGTAATAAGGCTGGCCTCGACGTTGACTGTGGCCACACGCAGCCGTGCCTCGGCGGCACGGGCCTGGGCCTCGGCCTGAGCGACACCGGCCTCCAGTGCGGTTATCCGTCGTTCGGCGTGGGCCAGTGCGGCATGGTGGCCCGCCAACTCGGCGTTGGCCTGACGCGCCTCGGTGCGCAGTCGCGCGAGTTGCTGCCGGGTTTCCGCCCCGGAGGCGACCAGGGGTTCGTAGCGCGCCACCTCGGCCTCGGCAAAGCGGGCGCTTTCCCGGGCCGCGTCGAGCCGTGCTCGGGCCTGGGCGATCGCCGCCTGCTGCTCGCGGATCTGAGCCCGCGTGTTATCGGCCTGGGCGCGGGCCATCCCGATCTCGGCTTCGGCCTGGGCTGCCTGGGCGCGGTAGTCGCGGGCGTCGATCCGGACCAGCGGGTCACCGTACTGGACGTCCTGGTTGGCGCTGACCAGCACCTGCTCGACGATCCCGGCGACCTTGGAGGAGACCGTCACCGAATCCGCCTGGACATACGCGTTATTGGTCGATTGGAAATAGCGGCCGTGGGTCTGGTGGTAGATCTGACCAGCGGCGATCAGCACGGCGAGTCCGCCGACCAGGGCGAGGGCCACGACCTTTTTCTTGTGTGCGGGGGGCTTTTGAGGGTCGGCCATCGGGTCCATCCGGCGCGGGGGAAGCATCGGTGGCGATGATCGGGGATGCGCGCAGTTGGTCTCCACCCGGATCGGGCCGGGGCCGACCCTGATCGGCTCAAAAACGAAAGAGGCGGACTCCGCCTGGATATTCAGTCTCCCGTGAAAAAGTCCCTCGCTGTCGCTCGGTGTACTTTTTCCCGTTGGATTAAAAGGAGAAAAATGGGCTAGGGGCGGCCCAGCGCCCATTTTTCGTGTTGTCTGTTTCACCAGCTTTGCGCCGCTTAAGTGCGCAAAGCTGGTGAAATCCCGCCTCCGAAGCCGTGGGCGTCGCCCATCGGCCTCGGAGGGAAGCAAATCCATCCCCGCGCGGAAAGCTTGATTGAGCACGGGGATTCTTTTTGAACCGGGGAAAAGTACACTGAGGCCAACGGCCGAAGGACTTTTTCACGACCGACTATTCAGGCGGAGCGTTTGAGGGCGGAGGGATTGATACCGAACTGCTTACGGAAAGCGGCGGCAAAGTGGCTGGCGTTGGTGTAGCCGAGTTCGGAAGCGATCCCCAGGACCGAGGATTCTCCCTGGCTCAGGCGGTGGTGAGCCTCGTACATCCGCTCGCGCTGGAACAGGCCGTAGATGCTGCTGTCGAACAGTTGGCGAAAGCCGCGTTTCAATCGTGGTGCACTCAGATGGACCTCGCGGGCGAGATCGGCGATCGTCGGCGGCTGGCTGAGGTCGGCGAGCAGGCGATCGCGAGCCCGCGCCAGCTTCCGCCGTTCCGCTGGCGAGATCACGGCGGTGGGCGGGGTGTGGGTTTCCAGCGCCAGCCCGACCAGGGTCAGGCTTTGGCCCAGCAGCCAGAGCGGCGGGCGGCGTTCCGCCCCATCAACCAGTCCAGCCGCTGCCGCCGTCAGTTCGGCCGCCGCCCGCCCGGCGGCGACGCAGCGGCCGGACCCAAGCGCCCGCCGGAGCGAGGTGTCAATGCCGTCGCACCACGGCTCGAACAGATCGGGGCGGATCATCACCGTCACGCTTTCAACCTGATCTTGTTGGCTGAACCGACCCCGGCAGCCGGGATTGAAGCTGATGCAACTGCCGCCTGCCTCGACGAGATGCTCGCGCCCGCCGCCATCCTCGAACCGCAGCCACGACCGGCCACGAAGGGTGAAGGTAAAATGAATGCGCTCGCTATCGTCGCGGATGGTCATGTCGAGCGGTCGGCTAAACCGTCCCCGCCATATCAGCAGTTCGATCCCGTCCTGTAGATTGCGTGTGATCAGGTCGCAGGCCGAGGCCGAATCGAGCCGCAGGACGGAAACATCGCGTAGCAGAGCCGAGGCGGGAATCTCCGACCGGATCGGGCCGGGTGGCAGAAATGACATGCCTCTCTCCTTCGCCATGCGGTGCGGGCATTAAAAGATATTAACAATCATTCTCATCAATATCCCGCTTTCACGCCCGCGTCCAGGTCCACACCTGCCGCGATGGTGTTCGTCCGCCTGGGAATGATGACGCAGGGGCCGCCCGGAGACGTCATCCCCAGGCGGGCCCAATTTCGGGGGTGGTGGTAATCCCACCCGGATTACTTCAGGAAGAATTCGATCGGGACCACCAGCTCGATGGTGTCGCCTTTGACCTCGGGGGGCGGTACGGGCAGTGGCTGAGCCCGTTCCAGCAGAGCCTGCCCTTCGTCGTCGAGGATGGCGGCCCCACTGCTTCGCTCCAGCGTGGCGGAAACCAGTCCGCCGTTGCGATTCATCGTGAAGCGGACGGAGACGATCCCTTCCTGTCGTCGGGTCTGGGCGGCGCGGGGATAGCGTTTGTGGCGTTCCAGATGCGCCAGCAATGCGCCTTGCCACGAGCGGCGAGCGTCGATTGCCGCCGCCGAGGGTTGGGCCGGAGCGGGTTGTGTCGCGGGAGCGATGGCGGGTTGTGGCGGTTCGGGCGGCGCAGCCGCCGTGGGAGGGGTCGGGGGGCTTCGACCGGCTTGGGCAACGCGACCTCGGCCTTGCGGACCAGCGGCGGCGGACGTTTGACCGGCTCAACCACTTTGCGCTCGACCGGCTTCGGTGGCGGCGGCGGTGTAACCGGCTTTGGCGGCGCTTCAGGTGTGGGAAGCGGGGCCAGATCGATCATCATCGGCGCGGCTGGCGGCAGAGAAAGGGGATGGCTTGCTTGCCACGAGATGGCGGTTGCGATCAGGCTGGCATGGAGCATCAGGACCAGCCCGCCCGACATGCCCCACACCCGGACGGCGTTATCGTCCTGGTCCTCTGCCCGTGCCGCCCCGGTCATGACCGTCCTTCCAGCCCGACCAGCGCGACCTTCAGATATCCCGCATCGCGCAAGGTATCCATCACCTCCATCAGCGCACCATATTCAATCGTCTTGTCGGCGCGCAGAAACACCCGCTGATCGGTGTCCTTGTTGCTGGCCGCAGCCAGGGCTTGGGACAGCGCATCCTTTGCCACCGTGTCGTTGCCGATGGCCAGGGTGCCGTCGGCCCGGATCGTCACCGTCAGCGGCTTGTCCGGCTTGGGGGCGGGTTCGGCGGTGGAACTGGGCAGGTCGACCTTAACATCGACCGTCGCCAGCGGGGCCGCGACCATGAAGATGATCAGCAGAACCAGCATCACGTCGATGAACGGGGTGACGTTGATCTCGTGCATTTCGCCGAGATCATCGCCGGATTGGGGCTTGCCCGCCATTATTCGGCCGCCGCGCGCAAGGGCAGAGCCCGGCGGTCAAGATCGCGACTGACCAGCCGCAGCACCTCGGCGGCGGTGTCGCTCAACAACGCCTTGTAGCCCGAGACCGAGCGGGCGAACATATTATAGATCACCACCGCCGGAATCGCGGCGACCAGCCCCAGCGCGGTGGCGAGCAGGGCTTCGGCGATGCCGGGAGCCACCACCGCCAGATTGGTGGTCTGGGATTTGCTGATACCGACGAAGCTGTTCATGATCCCCCACACCGTGCCGAACAGGCCGACGAAGGGAGCGATCGAGCCGATTGTCGCCAGGATGCCGGTGCCCATTGCCATCCGCCGCCCTGCCGCCGCCTCAATCCGGTCCAGCTTGGTTTCCACCCGCTCTTTCAGCCCTTCGCCGGGAATGTCGGCCGACAGTTTGGCTTCGGCCATCGCGGCCCGGATCAGGTGGGCTTCCGGCCCGGAATGGCCCTCGACGAGGCGGTGCGCCTCGGTCAGAGAGCGGGTTCCGTCCAGTCCGCTCAGGACGGCGCACACCCGCTGTCGCGCCCGATAGAGTTCGATCGTCTTGGCCAGCCAGACCGTCCAGGTCGCGACCGAGGCCAGGGCCAGACCGATCATCACCGTCTGCACCACCGGATCGGCATGGGTGAACATCCCCCACGGCGACAGATCGTGGGGAAGCTGGCCGGGAACGGGAGGGGAGGTGGGTTGAGCCTGGGCTGCACCGCCCGTCAGGACGAGGGCGAATCCCAGGATAGTCAGGGCCAAAGGATGGATGGTCGCCGCCTTCACCATGATGTCGATGCCTTGTTGCTGTCGATGGCACCCTCATTCAAGAGGGATATAATGGGGATTAATATTGCGAACGATAATTGATTGCAATACGTCTTTTGGCGGTTTTTCCTACTGTCTCGATCTGTGATTCGATGATCGGGTGGTGCGGAGCGCCTGTGTGCCCCCTTCCGACAAACATGTTGCGAATAAGAGTTATAATTATCATTGTGCGCGGGTGCGTCCGCCACAATCCGGGGGCGGTCATCGCCTCGAACGCGACGGAGGCCTCCTTGTACGAGCTGCGCTCATCGGAATTTTTCAGTGACCACAGCCCGGTTGCGGCGGGGCGGCCGCCGGGGGTCGATGTCAAGCCGGTGGATTTGTTGCCGGGGGCAACCGTATCGCTGGTGTCTTTTCGCAACGAGACGCCGGTTCAGATCGCCGCCTGCAACGACCACGCCTGCGTCCATTTCAGTTGCCTGTTCAACGGCCCGGTCGACGTCGCGTTCGGTTGTCATGCCTTGCTGCTGGAAGCCGGACATCTGCTGACCAGCTATGCCCCAGGCGAGCGGTTCAGCCTGACCCTTCCGGGCCATTACCGGAACGTCGAGTTGATGATAACGCCGGACACCCTTTCGGATTTGGCGGGCAGCGATTACGACCGGATCGGGGACGACCTGGGCCGTGGTTTTTGTGTCTACCGCAACGGGCATAATCGCCGCGCCTGCGATGCCGCGGCACGTCTGGCCCGGTTGATCGATGATGCAACGCCCCGCCGCCTGCTGATCCACGCCGCCGCCCTTGAATTTCTCGCCTGGCACCTGGGCTCGTACCAGTCTCAGGAGGAGGGCGGTCCGGTCTCTTGGCGGGAGCGCAAGGCGCTGCTGATGGCGCGCGAGCGGCTGCTCCTCGATCTCAGCGCCCCGCCGACGATCGCCGAACTCGCGCGCGAAACCGGGCTTAATCAACTGAAGCTGAAACGCGGGTTCAAGGCGCTGTTCGGCCACAGCATTTATGCGCTGTTCCAGCGCGAACGGATGGACCGTGCCCGCGCCCTGTTGCAGCGGTATGGCGTGACCGAAACCGCGATGAGGCTGGGATACAGCAACGTCAGTCATTTCAGCGCCGCCTTCCGGAAGCAATTCGGGGTTCTGCCCAGCGAAGCGCGCCGGGGGGCGCTCGATTGATCCGTTCCTAACGGCCCTGATCCTGCCAAAGCTCCGCGTACAGGCCGCCTTGGGCGAGCAGCGCCTCGTGCCGTCCCCGTTCGACCAATCGCCCCTGATCGAGCACGAGGATCTGGTCGGCATGGCGGATGGTGTGGAGACGGTGCGCCACCACGATCACCGTCCGGTTTCGGGCCAGACGCGACAGCGCCTGCTGAATTTCATACTGCGCTTCCGGATCGACCGAGGCGGTGGCTTCGTCCAACAGCAGGATCGGCGCATCTTTGAGCAGGGCGCGGGCAATCGACAGACGCTGGCGCTCGCCGCCCGACAGGCATTGGCCGTTCTCGCCGATCCGGGTGTGCAGCCCACCCGGCAGGCGCGACAGGAACCCGTCGCAATAGGCCGCATGACAGGCGGCGGCGACCTCTTCGTCGCTGGCCCCAGGCCGTCCGATCCGCACATTGTCGAGAATGGTGCCGTCGAACAATTGGACGGTCTGGAACACAATGCCGAGATGACGGTAAAGCTGGTCGGATTCGAGGTCGCGGCAATCGAGTCCAGAATAGCGGACCGCACCGGATTGGGGGTCGAAGAAGCGGGCGAGCAGGTGCAACACGGTGCTCTTGCCCGCACCCGACGGCCCCACGATCGCCGTCATTGTTCCCTTGGCGGCGTGGAATGACAGATCGCGCAGAACCCATTCGTCCTGATAGCGGAAGCTGACGCCATCGAAGGCGACGTCGTCCGCAACCGACAGCGATTGGGTGCCGTCGCGGAGCAGCGGTTCGTCCAGCAACGCGCGCACCCGCCGCTCCCCCAACGTCATCGAGCGTAACTCAGTCAGGAACGCCGAAGCGTCGAGCAGCGGTTCGAGCAACTTTCCCGCCACCAGACCGAATAGCAGCCAGGTCAGGGGGCGAAGATCGCCGGATGCGGCCAGCCAGGCCGCCGTCAGCAGCAGCGTCACCAGACCGAGTTCGAGACAGAACCGATAGAGCTGGATCGAGCCGCCGCCCCAGGCCTCCACCCCCAGGCTGGCGTGGCGAATTTCGGCGAAGCGGCGGTCGAGGCGATCCAGCCACGGACCCGCCTGATTGAACAGGCGCAAGGTGCAGATGCCGGTGACGAATTCGACGATCAGTCCGGAGGTATCGAGGAGTAATTCCTGCTTGTGCCGCCCCCGTTCCAGGAAAAAGCCGCTGGCGGCGTTCAGTCCGATCACCGCCAGCGGCAGTGTCACCACCAGCCCCAACGACAGCCGCCAATCCACCCACGCCAGCACGGCCAGATAGAGCAGGGGTACGGCGGCGGCGGTGACCAGTTCGGCGGAGATGTGGGTGAAGATGTCCTCGACCCGCTTGACGTCCTCGGTGACGAGTCCGGCCAGATGCCCCGCCCGCTGTCCTTGCGAGACCCCCAGCGGCAGACGGCCGATATGGTCGATCACCCGTTCCCGGTATCCGATCATCAGATCGTAGGCCCCGAGGAAGCAGTTCAACTGCCCCAGATACGAACAGAGCAACTGGCCGGCCAGACAGGCGGCGAGGCATAACGCAAGCAGAGCGATCGAGCCGTTCGGTGAGCCGCCCGACAGCGTGTCTTCCAACCATAAATAGCCCAGGAAGAAGGGCGCGATGGCGCAAATCCGTTCCAGGACCCGCACCACCAGTCCGCGCCACAAACGGCCGGTCGGCCTGCCGCTGGCGGCAACGACCCGCGTCATGGATTCAAGAAAGGGCGGCATCGGCGGTCTCTCCAGGTCGGATGGTCCAGGTCTCGCTGTCGAACTGGCGCTGCCATAAGGTGTGGTAGAGCGAACAACGGGAGATCAGCGATTCGTGGCGACCGCAATCGACCAATTCCCCATCCTTGAGGACCAGAATTTGATCTGCGTGTTCGATCGAGGTCAGCCGGTGGGCGATGATTAACAGCGTCTTGTCCGGATAGGCCTCGCGCAGGGACTGATAGAACCGGCGCTCGGTTCGGCTGTCGGCGAAGGCGGTCGCCTCGTCCAGCACCAACAGAGGGGCATCGGTCAACAGGGCGCGGGCGATGGCGATGCGTTGGCGTTCGCCCCCGGACAGGCGGGTTCCCTGTTCGCCGACCATGGTGGCGAACCCGTCGGGGAGCGTTGCGACAAAGTCCGCCACCTGGGCAATCCGGGCCGCCCGGTGAACATCTTCGTCGGTCGCATCAGGCCGACCCAGCCGCACATTCTCCAGCAGCGTACCGCGAAACAGGAAGGCGTCCTGCGCTGCCACCGTGATCCAGGCCCCCCGTTCGGCATCGCCAAGCCCCGAGAGAGGCATCCCGTTGACCAGAATGTCGCCGGAACCGGGGGGGGCGAGCCCGCCGATCAGATGGGCGATGGTGCTTTTTCCTGCGCCGGAGGGGCCAACCAAAGCGGTGACCGTTCCGGCCACCAGGGTGAAGCTGACATCCTTTAGAACCGGCCGGGACTCAAAGGCGAACGATACGTGCCGAAAGCTGAGCCAGAGCGTCGGGGGAGTCTCGCGCGCGGCCGAATCCTGGCTTGGCGCAAAGGCAAGAAGGGGGGCAAGACGGCGCAGACCGGCGGCGATCTCGCGGATTTCCGAAGAGAAATGGGCCACCTTGAACAGCGGCTTCAGCATGAAACTGCCCAGCGTCAGGGCCAGGATGGTTTCGGCCGGGCTGATCGTGCCCTGGCGGACAAGCCACAGGGAGACCGGCAGCAGAAACACCAGATTGGCCCCGAGCAGGACCATGAACACCGACCAGCCGGGAACCGTCTGCCGGGTCATCGCGGTGATCAGATCGTGATAGCGCGTCAGTAAATCGCGCATCCGTTGGAAGGAATGGGCATTCAGGCCGAACGCTTTCATCACCGGGGCGTTGCGGACATATTCGACGCTTGCCCCGTTCAGGTCGCCGATGGCGCGGCTATACGCCTCGATTCGTGGTCCCAACCCCCGCATCAGCGCCGCCTGAGCCAGCGCCGCCAGCGGAACCGTCAGCACGGCGGCGGCGGCCAGACGCCAATCGATCCAGGCGAGGACCAAGGCGACAAAAAGCGGGCTGCTGGCCGCTGCCAGGCATTCCACCGTGTGGTGGGCGATGAATTGCTCCAGTCGCTCGACGTCCTGAACCACGATTTTTTTGAGATGCCCGGAACTGTTCCGGTACAGCCAGTTCATCGGCGCGGCGGCGAGGCGGCGGACCAGGGTCTGGCGGATGTCGGCCAGCAGCCGGAAGGCGGCAACATGGCTGAAATAATAGGCGAGACTGTAAAACAGGTATTTAAGGACCAGGGCTGCCCCGACCAGCCCGGCCAGCAGAACCAGATCGTCGGGGCGTCCCTGGCCCGATAACACCGCCCCGACCGAATAACTGAGAATGGCATAGGGCAGCAGATCGGCCAGCGCCGCCAGCGGGGCGAGCGCTACGGCCAGACCCAGCCACACTTTCTCGGGCGACAGCAGCGAGACCAGCAGGGCCGGAACGGAAAGACCGTTTTGATCGTTGGTGCCATCCGTCATCTCGTCCCCGCTTCCAATCGTCCGCCGTTTGATCGGCCTTGATAGGACAAGCGGGCGGCCGCTCTCTCCCCCGATCGGGTCCGGCGCGGCTCGGATCGGGATTATTTTGCACGTGGGCTATGGGCCGTTGGCTGTGGGTGGTGGCGGGGCGCTGAAATGATTCCGTTTCGGGCATTCGCCGACCGGATTCGGGGAGAGCTGTGGTTATCGCCTAATTATGATTTTCATTCGCATATTGCCGTTGGCCGATGCGGGGGAGATCCTTGGTTAGGGGAGTGGAATGAAATTGGTGACGAAGGCGAAACGCAGCCGGAGCATGCCCGGTATGGTCGGATTGATCGTGGCCCAGATGATGAGCGGCGCGGTCGCCCTGGCCGAAGAAAAAGATGCCGCCGCCTCGACGTCTTCGGGCGACGAGGCTCATCAGCTTAAAGCCGTCACCGTCACCGCAGAAAAAATGTCGTCCACCGAGCAAGACACCCCGGTCAGCATGACGGTGGTGACCGGCGAGGATCTCGAACGATCGGGCGGCAAGGATACGATTGATGTCGTTCGTCAGGTCCCCAACATGTACATGACCAAGGCGGGGCAACATTCCAGCGTCGCCTTTCTGTCGATGCGCGGCGTCACCCCGTTCATGGAAGCCGAACAGCCGGTCGGGTTCTTCGTCGATGGGGTTCATTACCGCAACGTCGATATGGAATTGCTCGACATCGATCGCGTCGAAGTCCTGCGCGGTCCGCAATCGACCCTGTATGGCCGCAATACCGAGGCCGGGGCGGTCAACATCATCACCCGCGATCCCGAACCCTATCGCGAGGGACAGGTCTCGGTCGGCTACGGCAATTACAATCGCAAGACCGTCAGCGCGATTTCCGGCGGATCGCTGGGAAACCAGGATTGGTCCTACCGGGCGGCGATCCAGGCCCTCGATACCAACGGTTATTTCACCCGCGATCCCGGCGACACCAACCGGGCCGACGATGCCAACGACGTCAACGCACGGTTCAAGGTGCGGTGGAGGCCCAAGGAAAGCTGGGATGTCGTCGCCACCTATGACGGACAACGCTACCGCGAAGGATCGACCAACATCGCGCTGTTGAGCCAGTTGCGCGACGATCCGCACACGGTGTCGTCGAACTTCATCGGCTCGAACAACAGCGATACCCATGGGGGGAACCTCCGGGCCAGCTATGAAGCCCGGCTGTTCAACATCACCTCGATTTCCGCGTTTACCAGCGAGCGCAAGAAGACCTCGTATGACGTTGATGCCACCGCCGCCGATCTGTTGCGGCTCAGGACCGAGGTCGATTACTCACGCTTTACCCAGGAAGTCCGCTTGAGTTCGCTCGAAGGGGCGACCGGGCCGCGCTGGGTCGGTGGCCTCTATTATTTCGATCAGACCGACCGCAATCATTTCGACATGGACATGGATCTCAGCGCCTATGGGATTCCCGGCCTGACGCGCGGGGTCCAGTCGGTCGATACCACCACCGACACCCGCAACATGGCGGCGTTCGGTCAGGTCAGTTGGCCGCTGGTTGATACTCTGTCGCTGATTACCGGCCTGCGGTACGACATCGAGCGCAAACAGGTCGAAAGCCGTCAGACCATGGCGGCGTTCGGCACCGATTTCAGCTCCGATTCGACGATGACGTTTCACGCCTGGCTGCCCAAGCTGGGGCTGGAATATAAGCCGCTCGATAATCTGTTGAGCTATGTCACCTATTCCGAAGGCTACAAGGCGGGCGGATTCAACAATCTGGCCGACCGGGGGCAGGAACTCTATCGACCGGAATACACCAAGAATTACGAAATCGGCGTCAAACACACCGGGTTCGGCAATCGTCTTCAGAGCAAACTTTCGCTGTTCTGGATCGACTGGACTGATCAGCAGGTCGAGGAAACGGTCCTGTCGCAATCGAACATTACCAATGCGGGGCGCAGCGTCAGCCGCGGTGTCGAACTGGAACTGGCGTGGCAGGCGAGTAAGGCGCTGCTGCTGAAAGCAGGCGGCGGCTGGAACGATGCCCATTTCGTCCGCTATGTCGATAACGGCCACGATTACGCCGGGAATCGTCCGCCGAACGCCCCCGCTTACACCTACAGCCTGGGGGCGGATTACCGCTTCGAGGAAGGGGTTTACGCTCATATCGACTGGCTGGGGACCGGCGACATCTATTACGACTCGGCCAATACCCAGAAAGAAAAGCCCTATGGCTTGCTTAACATGAAGACCGGCTATCAATTCGACAGTTACGAAATCGCCTTTTGGATCAAGAACGCCCTGAACGCCACCTATGCCACCCGGGCGTTCAATGTCGGCTCCGTCGCCGCTCCGGTCTATGCCGGGATCGCCGGTGATCCGCAGACCTTCGGCGTAACGATGACGGCGCGGTGGTGAGCATGACCCACACCGCACGGGCCACAGAAGGGCCGAAACTTCTGGCGATGATCGGGTGCCTCTATCTGGTGCAGGGGTTGCCGGTGGGATTGGCTTTTCAAGCCTATCCGGTGCTGCTGCGTGACGGTGGCGCCTCGCTCAACCTGATCGCACTGGTGCCGCTGGCCAGTCTGCCTTGGGTGTTCAAGTTCTTCTGGGCCTCGATGGTCGAGAATCGCTGGACACCTCGCCTCGGCCGCCGTCGCAGTTGGATTTTGCCGATGCAGACGGGGCTGGCCCTCAGTCTTGCCGCAATGGCTTTTTTGCCCTTCACCGCCGACAACGCGCCCGCTTTGCTGGCTTTGGTCGCGGTCGCCTCGCTGGTCAGCGCCACCCAGGATATCGCCACCGATGGGCTGGCGTCCGAGCGTCTGCACGGGACCGGGCTGGCCCATATCAACACCTTCCAGGTCGCGGGCTTCATGATGGGGATGCTGGCGGGCGGGCCGGGGGCGATGATCGGAATCGGCACGGTCGGTCATCTGGCGACTCTGCTGGGACTGGCGGCGATGGTTCTGCTGTGCGGCGTTCCCGTCGCTTTGTGGCGGGAACCCGAGCCGCCGCAAGGCACGAACCCGGCTCCGGCATCGCTGCGGGCCTTCTTCCACCGTCCGGGGGCGCTGCCCCTGCTGCTGCTGGGGATGTGTGCCACCATGGGGGGCGCGGTGTCCTTCGGGGTGGCGAAGCTGTTCCTGATTGATGCGGGCTGGTCCCTGGATGCGGTCGGTACCCTGTCGGGAACCGGCAACACGCTGATGATCGTCGCGGGATGCGGCATCGCCGGTGTCACGGTGGTGCGCTTTGGCCCGCTGCCGACTTTGGTGCTGGGGGGGAGTCTGGTCGGAGCCAGCTCTCTGTTCTGGACGGCCCTGGCGCTGGACCCGACCCTGGCCGTTCCGGCGGCGGTGTGGGGATTGGCGACGGCGAGCGGTCTCGGGATCGGCATCTGCACTGTCGCGTCCTATACCCTGCTGATGCGCTTCGCCCAGCAGGGAAAGCAACCCGGCACCGATTATTCGGTATTTCAGGGGTTGCAGACGATGGGCGAGATTTTGGTGATGGCAGCAACAACGGCGCTGGCGGCCCGCGCCGGATACGCCGCGGCTCTGTCCGTCGGACTGGTGATTGCCATTATCCTGGTGGCGATGATTGCGCGGATGCGGAAAGCCTCCGGTCAGAAAGATGTGTGCGTCACCTCTGTCTTTTGACGGGGCCGTGCCGACGATGCACAAGACGGGCGATCCGGGGGTGAACCGGGTCGCCCGTCCTTGGTCTCAAATGCCTTCCCGTCGCAGCGATCAATCGGGGGCGGCTGGCTGGACCAGATTATGGGGTGGGGTGATCGGCCAGCCACCGCAACATGACAAAGGCCTGATCCCGACATCCCAGCCGGGCCAGTTCCTCGGCCTGAGGCAACGCGGGGCGGCCCTAGCTAAGATTATTTATATACTAGACTTATAGATTTAATTGACATGTGCCGGTCGCCGGGCGTTCAATTCGCCTGACGGATGCAGCCAAGGTGAGGCTGTGCCCGTTGATAACGATTGACCGGGAGAAGACATGTCGCGCAGGGATGCCGGTGGACGTCAGGATCGCCAATCCGTTTTCTTGTCCTCTGGACGATTCGATCCTTCGCTTGGGTCGACGCCGCAGATGGCATTGCGATGAGCGTGCTTCCCCCCGTCTTTGCCGGTGCCGAGGGCGAGCAATCCGGCCATTGCGCAGGGCACCGCAAACAGATCGCGGTATCGCCGTTTCCCCAGTTGGAAGGCCGTCATCCCTGCTTCAGCCTGACTCCCGAGGGGCACGCCAAAAGCGGCCGACTCCATCTGCCGGTCAGTCCCGCCTGTAACATCACCTGCCGGTTTTGCCACCGCGACTTTAACCGCGACGAACACCGCCCCGGGGTGGCGCGGGGTCTGGTCGCGGTCGATCAGGCGGTCGAGGTGGTGAGGCGGGCTCTTGAGCTATGCCCGACGCTCTCGGTGGTCGGCATCGCCGGGCCGGGTGATACCCTGTGCACACCCCATGCCCTGCGCGCCTTTGAGCGGATTCACACCGCCTTTCCCGACCTGATCAATTGCCTGTCGACCAATGGGCTGTTGTTGGCCGAGCAGGCCGAACAGGTGATCGCCGCCGGGGTGGGGACGGTCACCGTCACCGTCAATGCCGTCGATCCGGTGATCCAGGCCGAAATCAGCCCGACGATCACCTATCACGGAAGCCGGTTGAGCGGGATTGCCGCCGCCCGGCGTCTGATCGCCAATCAGATCGAGGGCATCCGCCGCATCGTCGCGTTGGGCGGGATCATCAAGGTCAACACCGTGCTGATCCCCGGTCTCAATGACGGCCATATCGACGCGGTGGCGCGCACAGTCGCCGAGGCCGGGGCCTCGATGATCAATTTGATTCCGCTGCTGCCCGGCCATCACTTCGCCGATCGCCTTGCGCCGACAGCGGCGCAAACGGCCGAGGCTCAGGCCGTGGCCCGCCGTCACCTGACCGTCTTTAGCCATTGCAGCCGCTGCCGCGCCGATGCTTGCGGCATCCCCGGGCTGACCGACGTTTCCGACGCGCTGTATGCCGGGCGTCCGGCGCAAGAGAGCACCTTTTCGCACGGCTGATGCCGCGTGCGTTTCATTCCATCTCCAAGAGCAAGGATCTCAACCGTCATGGCGAGCAAGAAACCGAAACAGATCGCGATCTATGGCAAGGGCGGCATCGGCAAATCGACCACCACCTCGAACATCAGCGCGGCCCTGGTTGAGGCTGGCTACAAGGTGATGCAGTTCGGCTGCGACCCGAAAGCCGATTCGACCAACACTCTGCGCGGTGGCGAATACATTCCGTCGGTGCTGGATCTGCTGCGGCAAAACGCCCGAGTCGATGCCCACGACGCGATTTTCCAGGGCTTTGGCGGCATCTATTGCGTCGAGGCGGGGGGCCGCAGCCGGGGGTGGGATGCGCCGGGCGCGGCATCATCTCGGCGGTTGAACTGCTGAAGCAGCAGGACATTTTCGAGGAACTCGACCTCGATTACGTCATTTACGACGTTCTCGGCGACGTCGTGTGCGGCGGCTTTGCCGTGCCGGTGCGCGAAGGGATTGCCGAGCACGTCTTTACCGTCTCCTCCTCGGACTTCATGGCGATCTATGCCGCCAACAATCTGTTCAAGGGCATTCAGACCTATTCGAACAAGGGCGGGGCTTTGTTGGGCGGCGTGATTGCCAATTCGATCAATACCGGCTTCCACCGCGAGATCGTCGAGGATTTCGTCACCCGGACCCAGACCCAGGTGATCGAGTATGTCCCCCGGTCCCTGACGGTGACCCAGGCCGAATTGCAGGGGAAGACCACCATCGAGGCGGCCCCTCATTCGGAACAGGCCGATATCTATCGCCGTCTCGCCCGCCGCATCGCCGACCACACCGAGTCCAAGGTGCCGACTCCGCTCAATCAGCAGGAATTGCGCGACTGGTCGGCCAGTTGGGCCGATCATTTGATCGAGATCGAACGGGGCAATCAGCTTCTGGCCGCATCGTAAAGGATTGCGATCATGCCGATTAATCTGAAGACCTCGGTGGTCGAAAGCCGCGAACAGCGGCTGGGCACCATCATCGGGTGGGACGGTAAGGCGTCTGATCTGTCAAAGGAATCCGCCTATGCCCGCGGCGGCTGCGAGAGCAAGTGCGGTCAGAAGGCCCGCCGGGTCTGCGAATTGAACAGCCCGTTCACCCAAGGCTCGGTATGCAGCGAGCAGATGGTCGAATGCCAGGCGGGCAATGTCCGTGACGCGGTGCTGATCCAGCATTCCCCGATCGGATGCGGTACCGGCCAGGTGATCTATAACTCGATCTACCGCAACGGGCTGGCGCTGCGTGGCTTGCCGGTGTCCAACCTGCACCTGATCAGCACCAATCTTGGCGAGCGCGACATGGTGTTCGGCGGGGTGGCCAAGCTGGAACGGACCATCCGCGATGCGTGGGACCGCCATCATCCCAAGGCGATCTTCATCGCCACCTCATGCGCCACCGCGATCATCGGGGACGATATCGAAAGCGTCGCCGGACAGCTTGAGACCGAACTGGGGATTCCGGTGATCCCGCTCCATTGCGAGGGCTTCAAATCGAAGCATTGGAGCACCGGGTTCGATGCGACCCAGCACGGCATCCTGCGCCAGATCGTCCGCAAGGTTCCCGAGAAGAAGCAGGATGACTTGGTCAATGTCATCAATCTGTGGGGATCGGACGTCTTTACCCCGATCCTGGCCGAACTGGGCTTGCGGGTGAATTACGTCGTCGATCTCGCCACGGTCGAGGATCTGGCCCAGATGTCCGAGGCGGTGGCGACGATTGGCTTTTGCTACACCCTGTCGTCTTATATGGCGGCGGCGCTGGAGCAGGAGTTCGGCGTCACCGAGGTCAAGGCCCCGCAGCCCTATGGGTTTGCCGGGACCGATGCCTGGCTGCGCGAGATCGCCCGCGTCACCAATCGCGAGGGCCGGGCCGAGGACTATATCGCCCGCGAGCACGCGCGGGTCCAGCCGCGCCTGGAGGAACTGCGCGAATTGCTGAAGGGCAAGAAGGGCTATGTCTCGACCGGCTCGGCGTACGCCCACGGTCTGATCGGGGTGTTGCGCGAGTTGGGGGTCGAGGTCGATGGCTCGCTGGTGTTCCACCACGACCCGGTCTACGACAGCCAGGATCCGCGCCAGGATTCGCTGGCCCACCTGCTCGATACCTATGGCGAAGTGCCGCAATTCACCGTCGGCAACCGTCAGCAATATCAGTTCTATGCCCTGCTGCAACGGGTCAAGCCCGACTTCATCATCATCCGCCATAACGGGCTGGCCCCGCTGGCGGCGCGCCTCGGCATTCCAGCGATCCCCTTAGGCGACGAACATCACGCCGTCGGCTATCAGGGCATCCTCAATCTGGGCGAATCGATCCTCGACGTGCTGGCGCACAAGAAGTTCCACCAGGATCTCGCCGCCCATGTCCGGTTGCCTTATCGGAAATGGTGGTTGGAACAAGACGATCCCTTTGTTCTGGCCCGCCCCGCCGCCGAGTAACCGGAGAAACCGATGTCGATCATTCAATCCCAGGATAAGTCGGCGGTGGCCCACCCCGGCCCCGACAAGACCAACTCGATCGAGCAGGTTCGCTATGGCTGCTCGATCGGGGCGATGCAGAGCGTTGCCGCGATCCCGCGCGCGATTCCGATCACCCATTGCGGACCGGGCTGCGCCGACAAACAGTTTATGAATCTGTCCTTCTATAACGGCTTTCAGGGCGGCGGGTATGGCGGCGGCGCGGTGGTGCCCAGCACCAATGCGTCAGAGCGCGAAGTGGTGTTCGGGGGAGCCGACCGCTTGACCGAACTGATCGGCGCGACGTTGAAGGTTCTGGATGCTGATCTGTTCGTGGTGCTGACCGGCTGCATCTCCGATCTGGTCGGCGACGATGTCGGCTCGGTGGTCAAACCGTTCCAGCAACGCGGCGTGCCGATCGTCTTTGCCGAAACCGGCGGCTTTCGCGGCAACAACTTTACCGGCCATGAATTGGTCACCCGGGCGATCATCGATCAGTTCGTTGGCGCGTATGAGGGCGAGCGGGTCAAGGGACAGGTCAATGTCTGGTCGCTGCTGCCCTACCACAACACCTTCTGGCGCGGCGATCTGACCGAGATCAAACGGATCCTTGAAGGCATCGGTCTCAAGGTCAACATCCTGTTCGGACCGGAATCATCCGGGGTCGCGGAATGGAAAGCCATTCCCCAGGCCCAGTTCAATCTGGTGCTGGGGCCGTGGCTGGGCCTGGAAACCGCCCGGCATCTGGAAGCGAAGTACGGCCAGCCCTTCCTGCATACGCCGGTTCTTCCGATCGGGGCGAAGGAAACCGGGGCGTTTCTGCGCCGGGTGCTGGACTATGCCGGTCTCAACAAGGGCCGGGCCAAGAAGAAGGCCGAGGCGTTCATCAAGGACGAGGAAACCCGCTATTATAAATATATCGAGGATTTCACCGACTTTTACGCCGAATATTGGTGGGGGCTTCCGGCCAAATTCGCGGTCGTCGGTGACAGCGCCTATGCCCTGGCCCTGACCCGGTTTCTCGTCAACCAATTGGGCCTGATCCCCGGCCGCCAGATCGTCACCGACAACCCGCCCGAAGAGGTGCGCGACGACATCCGGGCGCAGTTCCGGGCAATTGCCGACGACGTATCCACCGAGATCGAATTCGAGGAAGACAGCTTCACCATCCATCAGAAGCTGCGGGAAACCAATTTCGGTCACAAGCCGCCGATCATCTTCGGCACCACCTGGGAACGCGATCTGGCCAAGGAATTGAAGGGCGCGATTGTCGAAGTCGGCTTTCCCTCGTCTTACGAAGTGGTGCTGTCGCGGGCCTATGTCGGCTATCGGGGGGCGCTGACTCTGCTCGAGAAAATCTACACCACCACCGTCGGCGCCAGCGCCTGATCGAAAGGGGCGGCGACCAAGGCGCAGGGGGAGGGCGTGCCGTCCTTCCCCTGGCGTCCGACGGGCGGCATTGCCGCGCGATCAAAAGGGCGTTGATGCTGCGGAGACGGAGTCCCGTATCGCTCCTTTGCGCCCTGATCCGGCATCCTTCGCGTGTCTGCATTCCATCGCAAGGATGATGCGAGGTCCGCCATGATTGCCGGTCTTTCCACTTCTCCGCCCGTGCTCCCGACCGCAGAGCCTTTGGTCGTCTGGGTTTTTCGGAAAAGCGACGGTCTCTGGTCGCTGCGTCGGGAAGGCGACCGCAACGAACGCAATTTCCGCCGTCGCGGCGATGCTGTTGACCTTGCCCGCTGTCTGGCCGATGTCTCGCCAGATTCGCGCCTGTTCATCCAGACCTCGGGCGGACGGTTCGTGACGGAATGCCGGAGCCGGGTAGCATGAGCCGGGCACTGACGCTCTTCGGTCTGGTGGGGGTGGTTCTGGTTCTGTTGGGGGCGGATCAAGCCATCGCCACGCCGCGCCTGCCTAGTCCGGATGGGGTGGCACCGCGTACCCCCGTCATCGTCACTCCGGCGCGCTCTGCGCATTTGGTGCGGGCGACCTGATCGGGGGACGAACGGCGCGATCCGGACGGTCCGGCCCAAGGATGGCCCCGGTGGGGCAGCCGACCTTGGGCCGGATTGAACGCTTACGCCTTCTTGACGAATTCGGACTTCAAATTCATCGCGCCGATGCCGTCGATCTTACAGGCGATGTTGTGCCCGTCGGTGGCATCGACCAGCCGGATGCCCTTCACCTTGGTTCCGCCTTTGACCACCAGGGATGATCCTTTGACCTTCAGATCCTTGATCACGGTCACGGAATCGCCGTCAGCGAGGACGTTGCCATTGGCATCCCGCACGTCGGACCCGTCCGCACCCGATTCGCCGCTGGCGGTTTCCGGGTTCCATTCGTGGGCGCAATCCGGGCAAACCCAGAGGGTGCCGTCGTTATAAACATTTTCCGAGCCGCACTCGGGGCACTTCAATCCATCGGTCATCGTCAACCTCGTCAATTGTGGCGCGATCCTAATGCAGCGACGGCTTGAACGCCACCGGGGTTCGGATGCGTGCCCGACCGATCCCGCGATGGCTATGCCGAACGGACGCCACTCAGGAAACGTTTGACCTCTCCGTCAAGCGTCGCAGTTTGCGCCGATAACCCCTGAGACGAGGCGAGAACGAGGCTGGCCGCGGTTCCGGTTTCCGACGCGGCCTTGTTGACCTCCTGGATATTGCCGACGACATCGTCGGTGCTGCGGGCCGCTTCCTGAACATTGCGGGCGATTTCACGGGTGGCGGCCGATTGTTCCTCGACCGCCGCCGCGATGGCGTCGGCAATATGATTGATTTCGCTGATCCGTGCGACGATGCCGCCAATCGCGGCGACCGCTTCGGTCGTGGCGCTTTGCACCGCGCCGATCTGGGTGGAGATTTCCTCGGTCGCCTTGGCGGTCTGGTTGGCAAGATGCTTGACCTCGCCCGCGACGACGGCAAAGCCCTTGCCCGCTTCACCCGCCCGTGCCGCCTCGATGGTGGCATTCAAGGCGAGAAGATTGGTCTGGCTGGCGATGTCGGAGATCAGATTGACGACGATGCCGATCTTGCTGGAGTTTTCCGCCAATCCCTTGACGACGCTGTTGGTCGCTTCCGCTTCGGCGGCGGCGGTGCGGGCGGTCTGGCTCGATTGGACAACCTGGCGGCTGATCTCGCTGATTGATGCCGAAAGTTCTTCTGCCGCCGAGGCAACCGCCTGGACATTGGACGATGCCTGGTTGGTGGCATTCCCGACATGGGAGGCCTGCGACGCGGTCTGCTCCGCATTGCTGTTCATCGCGGCGGCGGTGGTTTCAAGCTGATGGGTCGCGCCGGTCATGCTGTCCAGCATCGTGGCGACGGCGGTCTCGAAGCTTCGGGTCAGGTGTTCGATCTGGCGGGTCCGGGTTTCCCGGGCGAGCAGTTCGGTCTTTTCCTTTTCTTCCATCCGGCGCTGCGCGATGGCATTGGTTTTGAAGATTTCGACCGTCCGGGCCATGTCGCCGACTTCATCTTTTCGGGTCGATCCATCGACGGAGGTGGACAGATCGCCGTCGGCCAGACGCTGCATCGTTCCGCCCAGGCGAGTCAACGGGGCGACAATCGCCTTGCGCGAGACCCATAACGCGAACAGCATCCCCAAGACCAATCCCACCGCAATCCCGCTGAGGGTAATGACGATGGTGCGATAGGTCTCGGCGGACAGTTTGTCGGAACTTTCCTTCGCGTGGGTGATGAAGCTGTCGGTGACCTGAACCAGGGCTTTGGAGGTGGCTTCGAATGACGGGTCACACTCACTCTTCAGCCGGGCTCCTGCTTTGACAATATCCTCGGGCGTTGTGGCTTGGCTGGCATACTGAATGGCACCGGAACAGGTGTTGAACGTGCCTTCGACCTTCTGGGTTACCGAATCGATTTCGGCACTGTATTCGGGAACTTTCTGGCGAATTGTGGCGAGGAGCGATTCGACGTCTTTCTGGCTGTCGGCGACCTCTTTCATCACGCCGGCATTGCCCTCTGCGCTGCTTTCCAGCGCCAGCGAATAGGCGTTGCGGCCGTATCGGGTAAACAGACGATTGGTCCGGGCGATCAGCGTGGCCGAGGTGTTGACCCGCTCGATCACGTCGATATAGGCGTCGTCGATGGCCTTCATTTGCAGGGCGGCGAAACCACCGGCACCGACGACGATGATCGCCATCACGCCGATCACCAGAACGTTTTTGGTGCCGATTTTGAGATCGTCTATCAGCATGACAGGATCCTCGTTGCCCAGAAGGCAAATTTAAGACAAAGGTTATATGGTGACGATATGTATTTTTGTCTAGCGGCATGCCGCAATTAGACCCTGCTCGCCAAAATCGACACCAAGAACAATGGTATCAGCACCGATCAGACAAGGGGGGTATGGCTCCGTTCTGCTCTTTTGCTCCTCCTCGCCGGGTGTGGCGCAGGATTGCCGTGACCAGCAAATCAGGATCAATCGGCTTGACGACATGTTCAACCATGCCGGATTCCAGGCAGCGTTTTTGCTCCTCCTCCATCGCATGGGCGGTCAAGCCGATCACCGGCAGGTCGGGATCGAGCGCAACGAGCGCGCGGGCCAGGGCATAGCCATCCATTTCCGGCATCTGGATGTCGGTGAGGACGACGTCATACCGCTTCGGTCCGGTTCCGCGTAATTCGTCAAGGGCCACTCGTCCGTTTTCGACGATCGTAAATTCAGCCCCTTCGGTCTGAAGGATGTCGTCGAGCACCAGCCGGTTGACCTCGTTGTCTTCGGCGGCCAACAGCGACAGACCAGCCAGCCGGGCATGCGGCGGAAGAAGGGTGGCCGACAGCCCGGTCTGTTGCACCGTGCTCAACTCGGCCTGGATCTGGCGCAGCCGCAGCGGCCGCTCAATCCGCGAGATCGAATCCCGCCAGTGGGACGGGATATCGCTAAGGCCCGGCACGGTCACCCCGACCAGACGGGATCGGCGGGCCAAAGCGGCTTCGATTGCGGTCCGGTTGGCCGGATCGGCCAGGGCCATGGCGTCGATGGCGATCAGGTCAGCCTGATCGGGCAGGGAGTCGAGCGACGTCAGCACCCGGCAATCGGGGAACGAATCGACAAGACGGGCAGTCTCGTCAGCGTCAAGACCGAACAGAGCAAGGGTTCCCCGAGGCAGCGGGTTCTGCGCCACCGCCCCGATCAGCGGAAGACGGACTTCGAACCGGCTGCCATGTCCCGGCGCGGTCTCGACCGAAATGGTACCCTGCATTAACTCGATCAGATGATTGGTGATCGCCAGTCCCAGCCCGGTACCGCCGAATTGCCGGGTGGTCGAACCATCCGCCTGTTCGAACGGCAGGAACAGCCGCCCCACGATGTCGGGAGCCATGCCGATCCCGGTATCGGCGACCGCGAAGCTCAGCGCCCCGGATGCAACCGAGACCGACAGGGTGACCGAGCCGCCGGAGGGGGTGAACTTGACGGCATTGGAGAGCAGATTGACTAGAATCTGATAGAGCCGTTTCGCATCGCCCAGGCATTCCGCGGGCAGATCGGGCGCTTCCTCGACCGACAAGCGTAAGTCCTTGGCGTAGGCCCGCATCGAAACGGTGCGAATCGCACGGTCGATCACCTCGCCCAGAAGGGTCGGGATTTCTTCGACCTGCATCTTGCCGGATTCGATCTTGGAAAAATCAAGGATATCGTCGACCACGCCTTGAAGACCGTTGCCGGCATCGAGAATCGCGTCGAAATAATCCTGGCATTTGCGCGGATCGGTCTCCCGGGCTCCGATCCGGGCCAACCCCAGCACGGCGGTCAGCGGTGTGCGGATTTCGTGGCTCATATTGGCCAGGAATTCGCGCCGGACCCGAGCCAGACGTTCAGCCTCGGACAATGCGGCTTCGCGCGCTGCTTCGGTGGCTTTGCGCCGGGAAATGTCGCGGAAGCTGACTACCGCGCCGATGATCTCGCCCTCGCGGATCATCGGGTGGGAGGAGTAGCCGACGTGGATCAGATGTCCGTCGGCGTGACGGAAGGTCGTGTCTTCGACCCGGCTGACCCGTCCCGTGCGCAACGTGTCCTGGATCGAGGGCGATATCCGGGTGACTGGCGCGGCCTCGTCGGGATCGTGCATCAGCAGATCGTAGGAGAACCGGCCCTGTAACTGGGCGGCGGTATAGCCGAGCATCGCTCTGGCACTGGGATTGGAAAAGGTGATCCGCCCTTCTGGATCGACTCCGTACAGCCCGTCGGCGGTGGATTCCAGGATCAACCGCACCCGCGCTTCGGCGGCTTCCAGGTCGGCGGTGCGTGCCGCAACCAGAGATTCGA
>NZ_AQPH01000055.1 GCF_000442515.1 Magnetospirillum fulvum MGU-K5
CCATCTCGGTCTGATAGCGGTCGATCAACGCGGCAACCGGGTAGGACCCGCATTCGCCGGGCGGAGTCTTCACCATCGCGACAAAGACATCCGGGCTGGTGGCATAATGGGCGGCAAAGAAGGCGACGTCACGGTTATAGCGGGAATCCGGCCGCAATTCCGGCGCGCCGGGATCGAGATCGCCGATCTTGAGGTCACGCCCGGCGACCAGGGCCCCGGCCAACAACACCACCGCCACCGCGACGGCAACAGCGGCCCAGCGCGGCTCGGCCGCCCGCGCGATCCAGAACGCGATCTTGCGGGGCTGACGCCGGGTCTTGGCGCGTTGGTCGGCAATCGCCCGCTCGCCGACGCCGACATAGGACATCAGCACCGGCAACAGCAGCATCTTGGTCAGGATCACCACCGCGACACCGATGCTGGCGCTGATCGCCAGTTCCTGGATCACCCCGATATCGATCACCAGCAGGGTGGAAAAGCCGACGGCATCGCAGATCAACGCAATCGAGCCCGGCACGAACAACAGGCGGAAGGTGACCTTCGCCGCCTCCAGGGTCGAGTGCCCGGCGGCACGCATACTGGCCATCGTGTTGATGTTCTGCACCGCATGGCTGACCCCGATCGCAAAGGTCAGGAACGGCACCAGGATCGAATAGGGATCAAGGCCGAAGCCCAGCAGCTTGACGATCCCCAATTGCCACAGCACCGCCAACCCGCAGCAGAACACCGTGACCAGGGTGCTGCGCAGACAGCGCGAGTACCACAGCAACAAGGCGGTGGTCAGGACGAAGGTGACGCCGAAGAAGATCAGGATCACCTTGGCCCCGGCGATCAGATCGCCAACGATCTTGGCAAAGCCGGTGATGTGGATGCGGACGGTACCGTCCTGGAAGCGGTCGCGGACCTTTTGCTCCAATTGCTCGGAAAAGCGGCCGTAATCGAGCTTGGCTCCGGTCTGGGGATCGACCTCCAGCAGCGGCGCCAGCACCACCGCCGAGCGGTGGTCCGAGGCGACCAGACTGCCGACCCGGCCCGAGCGCAGGACGTTGGTGCGGACCTCGGCCAGCATCCGCTCGGAGCCGTCGAAGCCCTGGGGCACGATGACGCCGTTGCGCATCCCCTCCTCGGTGACCTCGTACCACATCACGTTGGGGGTCCACAGCGACTTCAGATTGCCGCGATCGACGCCGGGGATATAGAAAATTTCGTCGGTGACCTTGCGCAGCGTCTCAAGAAAGTGCTGGGAATAAATATCGCCATCGACCGCCTCGACCGCGACGCGGACGACATTGCCGAGCGGCCGCAGCTCGCTTTGGTACTTCAGGGTATTAGCGATATAGGGATGCCCGGTCGGAACCATTTTCTGGAAGCTGGCATCGGCTTCCAGCCCGGTGGCGAGATAGGCGAAGACCAGCGACGCAAGCCCCATCACCACCAGGATCAGCGGCCGGAAGCGGAACAGCAGGGCCTCGACCCGCACCTCGATGGCGCGGGCGGTGTGGTGATGGAGCAAATCGGGGTCGGTGTCGGTGCGAATGCGGGTCTTGGCCTCAGTCATCAAACGTTCCCCTTCGGCGTTGGTCATCGTGCGGTGACGATGTCGCTCACTCGCAGCCCACCCGGTCCGGCCAGGACCATTTTTCCGTCGGCGGTGGCGGCAATCGCCGCGACCGGCCGAGGTGACGAATCGGTAGCGGCGGGACAGGTCCAACGCAGCCCGCCATCGTCGCTCACCAGCGGCGCCCCCCCGGAATCGTAGATCAGCACGCTGCCCCCCTGGACCAGACCGGCGATCAACGGCTTTCCGGTGCAGGTGGCGATCCGCGTCCAGCTTGCCCCGTCATCGACCGAGCGATAGACCCGGCCGCCGCCGCCATAAGCCAGCCAGGCCGGGCCGACCCGACGCAATCCGGCGATCGAGCCGCGTTCAGGCAGGGCGGCGACGGTCCAATGCTCGCCGCCATCGCTCGAACGGGTGATCCGCCCGCCCTCGCCCGCCACCACGATCCGGCCGGACGGGTCGATCGCCACCGCGCCGTAATGCAGCCGCTCGGGATTGTCGATGCGGTCGCCGAGATAGACCCAGCTTGCCCCGCCATCGGTGGTCCGGAAAATCTGGCCGAAGGACCCAACCGCCAGCCCGAAGCTTCGATCCCGGAAGGCAACCGCCAGGAATGGCCGCGACGGAGCGAAACGAACCCCGGCCAGGGCATCGTCGAGCGCGGTCTCGGCCTGATCGAGGGCGGCGACCGCCGCTTCGTCCTGGGCTGACGCGGCCTCGGCCCGGGCGCGGGCCAAGGCGACCCGGCGTTCGGCATCCTGCTGCACGGCGGCGGCGGCGCGGGTACCGTCGAACTGAACCTGCCAGCTCTCGCCCCGGTCGGCACTGTGGAGGATCACGCCTTCATGGCCGACGGCCCATCCCTCGGCAGGGGTGGGAAAGGTCACGGCGGTCAAGGTCACCGAAACCGGGACCTCGGCCTGAGTCCAACTTGTGCCGTGATCGTCGGAATAGACAATGATGCCGCGTTCGCCGACCGCGACCAGCCGATCCCCCGCCGTCACCACCGCGAGGGACAGAGCGCGGGCGGCCTTGGCGGTCTTGAAGGCTGGCAGGCTCGACAGGTCGATCTTTTCCGCACAGGCAGGCGCGGCGACTCCGATCAGCAGAGCGAAAGACAGGCTGAGGACCGTGCCGCTCCGGCATCGTCTCGCCGTCGCGGACGGCATGACAGCGGGGAGTCTCCCCCCCGCTGTCGGCCCGATCTGCGGCTTAATTGCCGACACGGCGCAGATTGTCCGGCGAGTACATCGAGAAGCTCTGCTTCTCGCCGAAGGTCGTCAGCTTTTCCTCGTTGGTCATCGCGTTGACGATGTAACGCCGCGCCTGAAGGTCATAGACGGCATCGTTGGCAATCCACGGCACGTCGGCCCCGTAGAACTGGATCGCGTGCATGATGTGCACCCGCCACAACTCGCCGCGTCCGTCATATTCGTCGGCCTCGGCGACCTGCCAGCTATCCTCGTCGATGTAGAAGACCCGCTTGCCATAGATGTGGCGGGCGCCCGGCTTCAACGTGCCTTCGACCACCCAGACCCGATGCGGCTCATAGCGGACCAGATCGGCGTTGATGTGGTTGGGCTGGATGATCTCGGCATATTTCAGGCTGCGGTCGTTCAGCTTGTAATTGTTGTAGGCGATCAGGATTTCCTTCTTGCCCAGCAATTTCCAGTCGAACCGTTCCGGCGAGCCGTTAAAGCCGTCGTAATCGTCCGAGGTCGCCAGCCCATCCGAATTCTGGGCCGGAGCGTCGTGAGCGACTTCGGGGGCGCGCAGCACCCGGCGCAGACCGGGATTGTAGCTCCAGGCCCGGCGCTCGTCCTTGGCGTGGTCGCGGGAATCGTGGACCAGCAGCGCCTCGCCCGCCATGCTGGAGGGGCCACGCACCAGATTGAGGTAATAGCTGTGGCGGTTGGGATCGGGATTGCCCAACGCCGCCGCCCAGGCCAGCCATTCCTCGCGCTTGACCGCGGTGAACGAGCCGCCGGTCTGGACCGGGAACATGCTGGAATAGCGGTGCACCGTGCCGCCGCGATAGCGCAGGATGTGGTTCCACATCACTTCCAGACCGTTCTTCGGCAACGGGAACGGCACGGTCGAGTTGACCACATTGTCGATCCCGGTGCCCGACGGGGTGAGTTGGGCCGCCCCGGCTTCCTGCTTGACCCGGTCATATTCGAGTTGCGGCAGAACGGCGGTGCGATGGCTGGGATAGACATGCATCCGGAAGGTGGCGGGATAGCGCTTCAGCATCTCGTAGCTGCCGGGCGCCAGCTTGTCCTTGTAGCTGTCGGCATTGGCGGCAGTGATGGTGTAAAGCGGCTTCTCGTTGGCGAAAGGATCGACATAACCCTTCTCGGGATCGAACGGCAGCTTCAGGCCGCCGGTCCAGGCCGGAATCGAACCGTCAGGATTGCCCGCGACCTCGGCCCCGACCGGGGTCAGATCCTTCCCCAACCGGGCCAATTCCTCTGGCGTAGCCCCGGCCCACGCTGGCAACGCGGCCCCCAGCATCAGGGCAAGCGCCCCGCCACCGATCAACGACTTTAAAACGAACTGGGTCTTCATCTCGTCTCTCCCGCGCTCAGAACGTCACACCGGTAACCAGCGAAATGAAGTCGCGGTCGCGGTAGGGATCATACTTAGCGTCACGGTTGTAGGTGCTGAAGCTGAGGTCGGTGTAGTACATCTTGTTCCACTCGGCCCGGACCCCCAGACCCAGGTTCATCCGGTCCTCGACGAAAGTGCCGTCGGCGGAATAGCCCGAGACGTCGTGTGCCCAGAACAGACGGGGCGTGACGTTGCCGCCGAACAGCAGGTTGTTGTAGGTCAGCGACAATTGGAGGCGATAGCCCAGCGCGTCGCTGGTGGCATAGCCCTTATTCTCGCAATAGGATGTGTTCGAATTGGTGCAGGCCATCGTCGCGGTTCCGGCCTGACCGAACATCGGATCACGGCCATACCGGCGCGAGGTGTTGGGATCGCCGATCCCCGACCAATGCTGATAGCCGATTTCGCCGATCACCTTGAACTCGTCGGCAGACGCAACGTTGGAGAAGGTTTTGACGGTCGAGACCTGGATCTGGAACTTGTTCTTGCGGTCATAGCCATCGACCACCGAACCAGTACCCAACCGACTGAGAAACGCCATCGGCCCCTTGTTCTGGAGCATGCCGTTGCCCAGATCGTTGGTGTTGATCTGAACCGGCACGCCAAAGGATTCACTGGCTTCGCCGAACACCGACCATCCCGCGATGTCGCCCGCGACGCTGGCGCCCACCACCTGGATGTTTTCGACGTCGTAGTTCCAGTAGTACTGACCAGGAAGAATGCCAGCATTGTAGATGGAATTTGCAATCCGGCTGGGGCTTTTGATGAAGCTGAAGATCGGGGTTCGCGCGTGATATTGCGCATAATAAAGGCCGAAATCCGTTCCGATATCGGTGTTGTAATAATGGACATTGGCGCCCCACTGCCCGACATCACCAGGATAGCGGTTGCCGCCATTGGCCATTTGGGAATTACGGATACCTAAACCCTGAACCGGGAAACCGGTGTTAAAACCGGCGAGGTCCCCAACATTCTGCGGCGACATCGTGATCGAACTCGAGCAATTCAGATAGTCCGAGGCACTCCAGAAAGTGCCGCAACCATCGAGCACCGAGCGTTCCCAGGTGAATTGGTAGAACGTCTCGAAGCTGATCCCGTTATCGAGACCGAGATTGGCCGAAATCTGCGGAATGGGGAGCAGGACTTCCTTGACCTGGGCGCCGGGCCGCCGCGCCGCGCCGACATCGACGATGCCGTACTGATTGATGCCGCCGGGGATGAAGGTGCTTTCGCCCCAATTCACGACATGTTTGCCGAGCTTCACCTTCAGCGGAGTGTCTTCGGCCAGATCGAAGGTTCCGTAGCCATAGGCATCAAGCAGTTCGACGCCGGAGAATTTCGACGCCGGATAGAAGTTCCCGTCATTGATCGGGTTTCGGCTATAGCCGTTGGCAGCATCGCCAAACGCGGTGTTCTGGTTGCGACCGATATAATCGTACCAACCTTTGACCCGGCCAAACACGCCGAACTGCTCTTTGCGCAACTCGACTTCGCCAATCGCCTTGCCCAAGGCGGAGTAGAAGTCACCGGCGCGGAAGTTCTGGTTGCCGTCGTCATGCTGACCGCCGTCGGCCTTACCGCCGTTGCCGCGCGAAATCAGGTTGGGATCGGGATTGCGGGTACGCATCGACGCCCCGACCGACAGGTCAAGGCTCCATCGCCCGTCATACCCGTTGCCAAGCGAAAAGTCATCGGCCCGTGCCGTCGTGCCCGCCCCGACCAGGCAACACAAGGTCGCGGCCGTCCGCAGTGATAGTTTCCCTAAAGATTGCCCGTTTATTTTAGGTTCGATCTTCATATCCGCTCCCCGTCTTATTTTATTTGTAGATGGATACTCTCCCACTCATCGCATACCGACAGACCCGCGCAGCGCTGCGTCGGTTTCTTCTGCGAAGATCACCCAAATGAAACTTAGGCCCCGGCCCGATCAATCAGCGAAAGACACCGGCGTTCCAGGACGTTGACCGCATGACCGAATCCGGCGAAGGCTGGGTTGGCGGCATGACCGGCGCAATAGCGGGCGTAGATTTGCTGGGCGATCACCGCCAGCCGGAATGTCCCAAAGATCAGGTAATAGTCGAACCGATCGAGGGTGATGCCGGTCTTCTGACAGTAATAGTCGACGATTTCATCCCGGCTCATCATCCCCGGCAGATGGGAGGGCTGACGGCGGATCGCCTGAATCTCAGAATCATCGTCGGCCTGGACCCAATAGGCCAGCGACGAGCCCAGATCCATCAGCGGATCGCCCAACGTCGCCATCTCCCAATCCAGCACGCCGACGATCGCGGCCGGATCGGTGGGGGAGAAAACGAGATTGTCCATTTTGTAATCGTTATGGATCAGGCGGGTCGCCCGTTCGGCCGGCTCCGCCGCCGCCAGCCACGCCATCACCGTTTCAAAATCGGCGGTGTCGGGGGTGCGGGCGTCGCGCAACCGCGCGCTCCATCCCTCGATCTGGCGATGCACATAGCCCTGTCCCTTGCCCAGACCGCCCAGACCGACCGAATGAGGATCGATCGAATGCAATTCGATCAGCCGATCGGTCATGTTCAGGCACAGGCGGCGCGCCTGCTCGGGCGACAGACTCATGCCCTCGGGCAGATCATGGCGGGGAATGAAGCCGATCAGCCGTTCCATCACCGCGAACGGACCGCCGATCACCGAATCGTCCTCGCTGGTGGCGACGATGGCGGGCACGTAGGGAAAGACCGGGCGGATTGCCCGCAACAGCGCAGCCTCGCGCAAAATGTCGTGAGCCGACTTCGCCTTGCGACCAAAAGGCGGTCTGCGTAAAATCAAATCGCGGTTTGGATAGGAAACCAGATAGGTCAGGTTCGAAGCACCGCCGGAAAATTGATAAGATTTTGGCTCGCCCTCCAGGGAAGGGTCTAGCGCTTTGAGAAAAGCGTCAAGACGCCCCAGGTCAAACTCTTCCCTTGGTCGAACAGCACCCGGCCGATCGGCAATGAACATTACGTGCTCCCTCCCAGAAGCTTTTCTTTTTAAGAGCCGGTTTTCCGGCTTCATTTTTCTCTGGCTCTTCGCCACCCCCGCGTCGGGCGATTGACGGAGCCTGAACCGCCGGGATTTTTTGACATCCCTTGCTGGCGTCCCGGCTACAGGTTACGGTTTGCTGCAAATGAATCAATTGAATGTACTTCATGGTGCAACATGAGCATCCCGCATTATCGTCGTTACGACCTGAATCTGCTGGTGGTTCTCAGTGCGATCTTCGAGGAAGGGAATATCACCCGCGCCAGCCAAAAGCTGAATCTGACCCAACCGGCGGTCAGCCACGCCCTGGCCCGGCTGCGCGATGTCTTCCAGGATCATCTGTTCGTGCGCCAAGGAGCGGCGATGGTCCCCACCCCGCTGGCGCGTCAGATCATCGGCCCGGTCCGCACTGCGTTGCAGTCGCTGGGATCGCTGACCGAGGAACGGACCTTCGATCCCGCCGCCGACCGGCGGGTGTTCCGACTGGCGCTGCGCGACGTGTTCGAATCGAGCGTGCTGCCGCCGTTGATGGAGCAATTGGAAAAGACCGGCTCGCTGATCGCGATTCACAGCGTCCGAACCGACCGGGGCGAGATCGAGGCCGAATTGCGGCGCGGCTCGATCGATCTGGCGATGGACATCCCCTTTCCCGTCGGCGACGAGATCAATCAATTGCGGGTCGTCCGCGATCCGCTGACGGTGGTGGCCAGGCGCGGCCACCCGCAGATCAGCGAAGGCAGCCTGAGCCTCGACAGCTTCCTCGCCCAGGGCCATGTGATGGTCTCGTCCCGCCGCAAGGGACCGGGGATCGAGGATTTCGAACTGAACCGCCTGGGGCTGCGGCGCGAGGTCAAGCTGCGCTGTCAGCATTATTTCGCCGCCTGCCGCGTCGTCAGCCAGACCGATCTGCTGCTGACGATGCCGGGGCGCTATGCCCGCGTCGCCAACCTTGCTTTCGACAATCTGCTGCTGCCGCTGCCGCTGAAGATTCCCGACCTCGATGCGGTGATGTACTGGCACGCCAACATGGACGACGATCCCGCCTCGCAATGGCTGCGCGGTCGGCTGACCGATATTTTCAGCGATCAGCCGACCTGACGCCCCGGAGCATCACGCCGCCGGGATCAGGCGATCTGCGGCATCTTGGGAGCATCACGCTGCAAGATGCCGTTCAGACGCGCCGACACCCCGCAATCGCTTTCGGGATGGGTGACGATGTAGAAGCGGTCCTCGATCACCGCCGCAATCGTCTGTTCGGCAATATCGCGGGCAGTGATCGAACTGGCCTCGATGATCTGGCGGATTTTCTCGCCATAGACCGGGGCCATCGGATTGGTGGCGCGCAATTCCGCGGGCCGGTTGCGGTGCGACTCGGCGATCCCGGTCTTGACGAAGCCGGGACACAGCACCGACACCCCGATCTGGGTCCCGGCCAGCCGCAGATCGTGATAGAGGCATTCCGACAGCGTCACCACCGCGTGCTTGCTGACGCAATAGACGCTCATCCCCGGCGGCGACACCAACCCCGCCACCGAGGCGGTGTTGACGACATGGGCCGGGCCGCCCTGGGCGATCATCCGCGGCACGAAGCTGCGGATGCCATGGACCACCCCCATCAGATTGACGTCCAGCACCCATTTCCAGTCTTCCAGCGTCGCGGACCAGACCGGACCGGCGGCGGCGACACCGGCATTGTTGAACAGCAGATGGCCGCCGCCAAACCGCTCCCAGGTCTGCTCGGCCAGGGCCTCGACCTGCTCGGGCTTGGCGACGTTGGTGGGGACGGTCAGGATACCGACGCCGGTCGCGGCGACCAGATCGCTGGTCGCGGCCAGTCCGGCAACGTCAAGATCGGCGAGAACCAGATTCATCCCCTCGGCGGCGCACAGCACGGCGAATTCACGGCCGAAGCCGCTGGAAGCGCCGGTGATGATCGCGGTCTTTCCTTGCAGTTCCATGGTGCGGATTCCTTGCATGATCAGGAAACGAGATAGCCGCCATCGACGGTGAGGCAGGCCCCGGTGGTGTAGCTGGCGGACGGCGACACCAGAAAAAGCACGGCGCCCACCATCTCGTCGGGCTGGGCGGCGCGACCCAGCGGCAGACGCTGGGTGACCCCGGCCAGAATCTTGGGATTGCTGGTCAACGCCGACGCGAATTTGGTGTCGGTGAGACCGGGCAGCAGGGCATTGACCCGCACCCCCAGCGGCCCGCCTTCCTGGGCACAGGCCTGGGTCAGCGAGATCACCGCCGCCTTGGTCATCGAATAGAGCCCCTGCCCCGCCGCCGGGCGGACACCATTGACCGAGGCGACATTGACGATGCTGCCGCCGCCACTGGCGGCAATCAGCTTCATTCCCCGCGCCGACATGAAGAAATAGCCCCGGATGTTGACATCGACGGTCTTTTGGAACGCGGCCAGATCGGTGTCGATCAGCGGCCCGAAATAGGGATTGGTCGCGGCGTTGTTGACCAGGATGTGGAGCCGTCCGTGCCGCGCCGAGATCCGCTCAAACGCCGATTCGATCTGCTCCATCTCGCCGATATGACAGGCCAGGGCCTCGGCGCTGCCGCCGCTGTCGCGAATCGCGGCGGCGACGGTCTCGCACTCCTCCGTCTTGCGGCTGGAGACGATCACATGCGCCCCAGAGGCGGCCAGGGTGCGGGCGATCGCGGCACCGATACCCCGGCTGGCGCCGGTAATCAGCGCCACCTTGCCGGTCAGGTCGAAAAGCGCGGGAACGGACGCGGACATGACGAAACCTTCCTATCGGTTGGTAATCTTGCTTTTGTCGCCCGTCATTTCGAGATGGGCGAAGGAATTGAGCGACAGCAGGCTGGCGCGGGTACGGTCATGGACGATGCGGGTGACGCCGCTATTGACCAGGATGTTGTTGAGCCCGACGGTCGCCTCGTCGGACAGGCCCAGCAGGTGCTGGCAGATCGCGGCAATCGGCCCGCCCGAGGTAAAGACCACGGTGCTACCCGATTTAGGGGCCGCCTCGACCTGACGGCGGAAGGCGGCAACGCAACGGTCACGAAACACGCGCCAGCTTTCGCGGTACTCATGATCGTGATCGCCCGCGGCCCACCGCGCCACGGCGGCGGCAAACACCGTCTGGAAGGCGCGGCGGGGATTGTCGCCAGCGGCGAGAAAGCCCCGGATCGAATCATGCGAGTCGAGTTCGGGACGGAAGCAGCGCAACACGTCCAGGAAATCGAACTCGTCAAAGCCGCTATCCTGGGCCAGCGGCACCGGGGCATCGGTTCGGGCGGCCTGGAACGCCTCGGCGGTCTGGAGGTGACGGCGTAACCCGCCGGTCACCATCCGATCGATGCCCAGACCGGCGGTCGAGAACCAGCGGCCGAGCATCCGGCTCTGCTCCTCGCCCAGCGGCGACAGCCGGTCATAATCGCGGCTGCCGAACGATGCCTGTCCATGGCGGACCAGATAGACCTGCCCCATCGCGACTCCGATCAGGCCGGGGCCATGTATTGACGCAATTCCAACTTGGCGACCTGGGCGCGGTGAACCTCGTCCGGGCCGTCGGCGATCCGCAAGGTGCGGGCGCAGGCATACATCCAGGCCAGCGGCACATCGTCGCTGACCCCGGCACCGCCATGGGCCTGGATCGCCCAATCGATCACTTTGCAGGCGACGTTGGGGGCGACGACCTTGATCAGGGCGATTTCCTTGCGCGCCGCCTTGTTGCCGACGGTGTCCATCATGTGGGCGGCCTTGTAGGTCAGCAGACGGGCCTGATCGATCATCGCCCGGCATTCGGCGATCCGCTCGTGCCAGACCGATTGCGTCGCCAGCGGCTTCCCGAACGCGACCCGCGACAGCAGGCGGCGGCACATCAGTTCCAGCGCCCGCTCCGCTGCCCCGATCGCTCGCATGCAATGATGGATTCGCCCCGGCCCCAGGCGTCCCTGGGCGATCTCGAAGCCACGCCCCTCGCCCAGCAGAATATTGCTGGCGGGAACCCGGACATCGCGGAAGCGGATTTCGGCGTGGCCGTGGGGAGCGTCGTCATAGCCGAACACCGGCACCCAGCGTTTGACCGTGACGCCGGGAGTGTCGAGCGGCACCAGGATCATCGATTGCTGAAGATGGCGGTTCGGATTGGCGGCGTCGGTCTTGCCCATCACGATCAGGATTTTGCAGCGGGTGTCGTTGGCCCCGCTGGTCCACCATTTGGTGCCGTTGATGACGTATTGGTCGCCGTCGCGGCGGATGTCGGTGCAGATGTTGGTGGCGTCGGAACTGGCCACCGCCGCCTCGGTCATCGCAAAGCCGCTTCTGATCTCACCCGCCAGCAACGGATCGAGCCAGCGCGCTTTTTGCTCGGGCGTGCCGTAGCGGACCAACACCTCCATGTTGCCGGTATCGGGGGCGGAACAGTTGAACACTTCCGAGGCGAAGTGGCTGCGCCCCATGATCTCGGCCAAAGGCGCGTATTCGAGATTGAGCAGACCGGCGCCATAGTCGCTTTCGGCCAGGAACAGGTTCCACAGCCCGGCCGCCTTGGCCTTGTCCTTCAAGTCTTCGAGCAGAGGAAGCGGCTTCCACCGGGTCGGTCCCTGGGCGACCTGAGCGAACAGCTCGGCTTCGCGCGGGTAATAATGCTCGGCCAGAAAGTCGTTAACGCGGCGGCACAGATCCCGGCTGCGCGGCGTCAACTCATCGAACATCGGCCCCTGGTCCATTGCGGGCACCCCTTCTTGCAGTCTTATGTCAAAAAAAGTGGGCCAAGCGGCAAGGCTGCCCGGCCCAAGTTTGGAGTCTTCCCCGTGAAGACACCGGAACACCTCAAATGAAACGATTTGGAATGAACACGCCCATCCATCTTTCTATTCAAAATTGATCAGTCATATAGTCACCCACGGGGACGGGATTCCCTGTCCCGCAATCAGAGGTAATCCACCCCGCTTAATCAATCCAATGAATTGTCTGGATTTTTTAGTATTAATATCACGCATAGTATGGCGAGACGGGAGGATGGAACGATGGCACGACGGCACCGGGAGCAGCATCGCGGCGAGACGATCGGCTGGCTGCGGGCGGCCGTGCTGGGTGCCAATGACGGGATCGTCTCGACCGCCAGTCTGGTGCTGGGCGTGGCTGCGGCCGGGACCGGTCATGCCGGGATCGTCACGGCGGGGCTGGCCAGTCTGGTGGCGGGAGCGATGTCGATGGCGGCGGGGGAATATGTGTCGGTCCATTCCCAGGCCGACACCGAGGCGGCCGACCTCGCACGAGAGCGGACCGAACTGAAGCGCGACACGGTGGCCGAGCATCGCGAACTGGCGGCGATCTATGTCGGGCGCGGCCTTGATCCGGCGCTGGCGCGCCAGGTCGCCGAGCAATTGATGGCCCACGATGCTATCGGAGCCCACGCCCGGGACGAGTTGGGAATAACCGAAACCCTGCGCGCCCGCCCGCTTCAGGCGGCGGCAGCGTCGGCAGCCAGCTTCGCCGTCGGGTCGGCCCTGCCGCTGCTGGTGGCCTTGACCGCGCCTGTTGCCAGTCTGGCTTATGCCGTCGCGGCGGCTTCGCTGCTGTTCCTGGCCGTGCTGGGCGCGCTGTCGGCCCATGTCGGCGGTGCTCCGATCGCGACCGGAACGATCCGGGTCACGGTCTGGGGCGCTCTGGCGATGGGCATCACCGCCGGAATCGGGGCGCTGTTCGGGCCGTTGGGCTGAGCCGCCGTCAGGACAGGGGCAGGATGACCTTGCCGACCGGAGTCAGGCTGAGACGGGCCAGCTTCAGATGCGCCCACGCGAACGGAATGCCGATGATGGTGATCGCCAGTCCGGCGGCCAGGATCAGATGACCGAGGGCCAGCCACCACCCCGCCAGCACGAACCAGATGATGTTGCCGATCGTCGATAACGCCCCGGCATCCGGGGCCTCGATCACGGTCTGGCCGAACGGCAGCAAGGTATACCCGGCCAGCCGCAACGCCGCCGGGGTCCACGGTAACCCGACAATGGTCAGCGCCATGATCGCGGCGGCGAGCACCCAGCCCAACGCCATCGGCAAACCGCCAAAAACCAGCCACAGGATGTTCAGGATCAGAGACATGGCGGTCCTTCCTTGTTGGCCGATAACCCCGCCCCTTTCCCAAAGGGAGAGAAGCCCCTTAGTGAGTCGACCTCATGCCGCTTGATATTAGACCTCGGCGGCGGGAGTTACCCCATAAACGCCGTCATCGGTAACCAGATAATCGATTCGGTTATCGACCAGGGCGCGGGCGGCTTCTTCCGGGGTGTTGATGATCGGCTCTTCGTGGACGTTGAAGCTGGTATTGACGGCGGCGGGCAGCCCGGTCTTGGCCTTGAACCCGGCCAGGATATCGTAATAAAGCGGATTGTCGGCACGGCGAATCACCTGGGGCCGCGCCGTATTATCGACATGGACCACCGCCGGAATCCGCTCGCGCCAGTCCGTCTTGACGTTACAGGTGATCGTCATGAAGCGACAGGCATAGGCATTGACGTCGGTGACGTCGAACACGTCGCGGGCATCTTCCTCGGCGATCACCGGAGCAAACGGCATGAACTCGCTGCGATCCAGCCGCTTGTTCAGCGAATCATTGATATCGCGGCGCAAGGGCGAGGCCATGATGGTCCTGGCCCCCAGCGCGCGGGGACCAAACTCCATCCGCTGCGAGACGATGGCGACCGCCTTGCCCTCGGCCAGCAGATCGGCGGCGACCGGAACCGGCGCACCGTCCACCCGGTGGATACGGCTGCTGAAATCGCGGAAGCGCGATCCGGTCACCCCGTCAAAGGGCCGTCCCCAATAGACATTGTCGAGGCGATAACGCTGCCGCAGCCAGAATTGCAGCCCGTCGCGTTCCAACAGGAATTGCAGCGCGCCGCCGATCACCAGCCCCTCGTCGCCCATCGGCGGGACAACGAACACTTCCTTGAGGCCGCAGGTCTCGGCCAGCCGCTGGTTCAGTTTGACGTTGGCGAACAGCCCCCCGGCCAGACCGAGGCGGGTCACCTTCTCGCGTTCCAGCAGGGTCGAGACCGAACCGACGATCGCGTCTTCGACGAAGGTCTGGATCGAGGCCGAGGCATCCTCGCGGCTCTGGCCCTCGCACAGGGCCATGAACGCGTCCCGCATCACCCCGCCATTGGCGAAGTCGCTGGTGAACAGGCCGTCCTGGTCCATCGTGAAATGGGCGGCGAAATCCTTGGCAATCGTCGGCTTGCCATAGGCGGCCAGCCCGGTGACCTTGCCCTCGTGATGGAGCGGGCGGAAGCCCAGCGCCTCGGTCACGTTGGCATAGGCCCGCGCCAGACTGTTGATCTGATAGGCGCGGTGGAGCCAGCGATCGTCGCCGAACAGGGTGGTCAGCGCCCCGTTTTTGAAGACCCGGTGGCTGTAATTGACATTGTCGCCCGCACCGTCGGCGGTATAGAGCAGCGCATCGTCCCAATCGGTGAAGAACAGCGACGGCAGAGCGTGGGCGGCGTGGTGATTGGCGAAAAACACCTTCGTCGACGGGGGCAGACCGTAGAAGTGCAGCACCTTGCGGATGTCGAGCACCTGCTCCGGATCGAGCAGACCGGCCTTGGCCAGCACCGTTGACAGATCGCGGGTCCCCGAACGGCCCTTGATCGTGTCGCGCCAGCGGCGGAACAGATCGGTCTTGTAGAATTCGCGGGGAAATTCGCCCCGGCTGAACACGACGGCCTCGACCTCGGCGGGGGTGACGCCACCGATCGCCAGCACCTCGGCGACGCATTCGTGAGGCGCACCGCCATCCTTTTTGGTCCGGCTCAGACGCTCTTTCTGAATCGCGGCAACGACACGATAGCCGTCCAGCAACGCCGCAGCCGAGTCATGGATTCCGCAATGGATCGAAAGGATGCACGTCATCGCCGTCTTTCATCAGTCTCTAAGGCACGCCAAGTGCCACCTTCTGGCACAAAAAGCGATCCAGTGTCACCCGAAAATAGGCTGACGACAGGCCCTGAATCTCCGTCCGCACCGCGTCAGACGGCGGAAAATCAATCCCCTCGAGGATCGCGCCGAGACACCCGGCATTCTCTTTTTCCCACCTTGATTTATTATGGCGACGCCGAGACGACGACCCGGTCGCGGCCGTCATGCTTGGCCTGATAAAGCGCTTCGTCAGCGCGGTTGAGCAGACCGTCGGAACTTTCCCCCGCGACCAGGGTCGCGACTCCGGCACTGACGGTCAGATGGCGGCCTAAGACGAAATCATATCCCCGCACCTCGTGGCCGATCCGTTCGGCCAGAACGCGGGCCTGCTCCAGGTCGGTTTCCGGGCACAGGATCAGGAATTCCTCGCCGCCCCAGCGACCGACCACATCCTGGGCCCGGGCGACGTTGCGGGCGATATCGGCAAAGGCGATCAACACCTTGTCGCCGATCAGATGGCCGAAATCGTCGTTAACCTGCTTGAAGAAATCGAGATCGAATAAAATGATCGAGAACGGGCGGGCATAGCGGCGAAACCGCTCGAACTCGGACTGGAGGCGTTCGTTGAGGCTGGCCCGGTTGGCCAGCCCGGTCAGGGTGTCGGTCTGCGCCAGCGCCCGCAATTGCTTGTTCAGCCCGCGCAGTTTGATCAGCCAGAAAAAGCTGGTGAGGATCACTGTCCCCAGCAAACCGACGATCTTGAAGATCAGGTCGTAATCGACGCCGGATTGCACCCGGATCGCGACGTGGCGGTTGGCGATCTCGTCCTTTTCCGCCGCGCTGATCTCGCGGACACCCTTGTTCAGAATGTCGCGCAGCATCACGAGGTCTTTGGCCACCCCGATCCGCAATTTGTTTTCATAGCCGGGCACCTGGCCTGAGATTTTCAGGTTGAACCAGCCGTCTTCCTTGATGGTGTGGACGGCGACCAGCATCGACCGCATCGTCATCGCCGCCTTCTTCTGCGACACCATCCCGAAGGCTTCGCCCTCGCTGTTGGCGGTCACCACCTTCAGCTTGGTGAAGTCGCGCCGCACCCGTTCCTCGATCGAGGTGCCGGTCGGCAGCACGAGAATCTCGTTGGCAACGTCGCTGAGGTTCTCGATATAGGGATGCTCTTCCCGCGTCACGATCACGTTGCGATCGACGAACAGCGGGTCGGTGAAGATCAGCCAGGCATCGCGCGCCGGGGATTGGTTGAGGAAGCTGAGAATCTGGCACCGCCCCTCTTTCGAGGCGGCAACGCTCTCCTCCCACGTCCGGGTCGGGACCAGCTTCAGCGTCACCCCGGCCCGGCTTGCCGCCAGACGCAGCAAATCGGCGGCAATGCCGACATGGACGTTTTCGCTGTTGATGACTTCATAGGGAGCCCAGTCGGGATCGACGCAAAACGTGAAGGGCGCGTTTTGGGCAACATACGCCCGTTCGGTCTCGGTCAGGTCCGCGGCACGCCCGGGCGATGACACAGAGGTCAGCAAAGCCAGCCCCGCCGCCAGAGCCGTCCGTGCTGGATTGAGGCGAGTCCTGGCGATCAGAACCAAAGCCCAAGCCCGGTCATCGCGGTATAGCCCCTGCTGCCAAGTCCGGATTCATCTTGATATTCAATGTATCCCACCGCCCCCATCACGGCAACACCTTCCCCAAGAGTGTATTTTTCTGAGACCTGATAAACAGAAATAAGATCATCTCTCTTGCCGGCGACCCGACCGGCGACCCGCGACGTATAGATATCCAGGCTTGTCTTGGACGGACCAAGCTCATACATCACGCCGACATCCCAGGCTTTTCCGCTATTATCCTGACGATCCCCGGCAATCAACGCAGCGCGGCTGCGGTGCCGTTCGTCGGCCCACGACCCGCCGATTGTCACCCCGGCATAGGACAGGGTGCCGCCCAGGGAATAGGCGCGGACCCGTTCGACCGTCCCGGTCCCACTGCTGAGATCTCCGGTCACAAAGCCCGCCGACAGGGCAAGTCCGATGGCACCGAAGCTCCGGGTGAAGCCCAGCCCGGCGGCATACATTTCCGAGCGCGGCAACGGCCCCCGATTATCCTCGGACAACGCGCTCGGGGTATAGGACAGGCCCAGGGTCAGCCCGCCCAGGCTGGGGGTGAAATAGAGGATCTTTTCGGCATTGTCGTCCTGATCCATCTCGGTCTGATTGCCGCTATACATCGTGCTGACGATGGCGGGGCGACGGATCACATTATCGGACATCAGGCCGTTGGGCGGCCCGTTCCACAGCCCCGCCGCCTCGGGAGCGCAGACATGGAGTAGCGAGGCGGCGTTATAATCGCTGCCCAGTTCGATCTTACCGAAACCGCCTTCGACCCAGGCGAACGCCTTGTCGATCGGGTCGGTGGTCTGATCGGTATGACCGCCTGCTTCCAACTCGGCCTTCAGACCGATCTTCAGCCCGTTCTCCAGCCGGGTCGCGCCGATGAAATGGAGTTCGTTGTCGCCCTTGACCGTCGGACTGGTGAGCGCGGCGGCGCTGCTCTGACCGCCAGTCGCGACCACCCACCATTTCGAATAGCCGCCGACCCGGATCGAGATCGGATCGGCCGCCCACACCGGTCCCGGCAGCGCCGCCAGCGCCAGCGTCACCACAACCGCCGTTCTGTCCCTCATCTCGTCCTCTCCCCCGCTCCCGCCTTATTGTCTCCAGCCAGGAGGGGGAAGAAAACACACGCTTTCACCGCCGCCCGTTGATGCGGCGATAAAGGGTGTTGCGGCTGATCCCCAGGCGACGCGCCGCCTCGGACAGATTGCCGCCGCTGGCCGCCAGCATCCGGTCGATCAGGGAATCCGAGGCCGCCCGCAACGTCGCCATCCCGATCTCGTCGCCCACCGGAGCCGCCTGCGGACGGCGCAGATCATCGACGAAATCCTCGGGCAGATGGTCCCAGCCGACCAGGGTCTCGCCGCTATCGATCAGAGCGCAGGCAAAGCGCAGCACGTTGGCCAGTTCGCGCAGATTGCCCGGCCAGCGATAGGCGGCAAAAGCGGCGGCCACATCGGGCTCCAGACTGAGCCCGGCATCGGGGGCGAAGCTGTCGAGCATCCGGGTCACCAGCACGGCAAGATCGCTCCGTTCCCGGAGCGGCGGCAGCACCAGGGTCAGGCCGTTCAGCCGGTAATACAGGTCGGCGCGGAACCGCCCGGCCTCGACCTCGGCTTTCAGCGGCCGGTGGCTGGCCGCGATCAGGGCGAAATCGACCGAGGTCGGCTTGCCCCCACCCAGCGGCACCACCTGACGTTCCTGCAACACTCGCAACAGGCGGGTTTGCAGCGCCAGCGGCATGTCGCCGATTTCGTCCAGGAACAAGGTGCCGCCATGCGCCTCGCGAATCCGTCCGGGCGAGCCGTCGCGCCGCGCCCCGGTAAAGGCACCGGGGGTATAGCCGAACAATTCCGCCTCGATCAGATGTTCGGGCAAGGCGCTGCAATTGACCGCGACAATCGGCTGGTTGCGGCGCGGACCGACGGCATGAATCGCGGTGGCGAATAGTTCCTTGCCAACCCCGGATTCGCCTTGCAACAGCAATGGGATCGGCTTGCTCGCCACCTTGCGGGCGCGATCGACCGCCCGCGCCATCCGCTCGTCTCCGGTATCAAGCTCGGTCAGGGCGTCCCGCAACGGCTCTAACGACGGAGCGCGATTGGGGCGCGGCACCATCCGCCGCCCCGGCTCGATCCGCAAAAACAGGCTGCGGCCATCGGTACCGTTCGCCGACACCACCCCACCTGGACGGCGGCAGCCATAATCCTGGATCGCGGCCAGCCGGAGCGACAGGGCCTCTTCGATCCGGACCCGACCGATATCGGCAACCTCCAGCCCCAGCAGAGCCAGACCGGCCCGGTTGGCCCCGACGATCCGCCCCACCTCGGACAAGGCGATCAACCCCTCGCCCAGCGTCCCCAGCCCCTCGGCCCGGGAATGCAGGCGCAGGCGCAGCGCATCGCCGTGCCGGGCCTCGAACAATTGGTTCTCGATCATATGACCGGCGGTGCGGACCAGGGCGACGGAATGGGGATGGGGACCGTGATGCGGTCCGGAAATGTCGATAACCCCCAGCACTTCGCCCTCGGACCCGATCACCGGCGCGGCGGTGCAGGAGAGAAAGCGGTTCTGCTCGAAGAAATGCTCGCCGCCATGGACCACCACCGGCGCGGCCTCGGCCAGCGCGGTCCCGATCGCGTTGGTGCCGCGATGGTCTTCGTGCCACGACGCCCCCGCCCGTAACGCCACCCGGTCGGCGCGCTCCAGAAAGTCGGCATCGCCCAGGGCGTCGATCACCACGCCGTGATCGTCGGCCAGGATCACCATCCCGCCCGCCCCTTCGGTCTGGGCGTACAGGTAATCCATCACCGGACGGGCACGCAGCAGCAGATCGCGCCGTCGCTCGACCGCCTGGGCCAGACACGCCCCGGAAACGGGGTCGACCCCGGCATGGTGGGAAAAGGGCTGTAATCCCGCTCCCAAACAGCGCTGCCACGATTGGGCAACAGCGGGATTGACGATCCCGGCGGGGGGAAGCGTGCCGCGATCAAGCATGTGCCGGGCGCGAGCGAGCGCGGAGTCCGGCTGGCTCCTGACGTTGTTCATGACGTGTCTCCTCCGTGGGGCATCCTGCCTGATGGCGGCACCCTCGCTATTACCTCCAGTGTCATAGCGGGACAGGTCTCAACGCAAGAAAAACATCATTGTCCCCACCCCCTGTTCCATTTCGCCACACTGTCCCGGATCGGGACAGGTCAGATCGGGGCAGTTTCGGAACAATATCGTTTAAAATCAATTACATAATAAATCGGCACGCCGCGTGCTTTTGCTTGTTCTGCGACCGCCCCAAGCGGGACGCCAAACAACCAAAGGGAGGACCTCGATGCTGTACCCCGCGCCCGGCACGCCCGGAGCCCCTGTCGAGTTCAAGGCACGCTATGACAATTTCATCGGCGGCAAATGGACGCCCCCGGTCCAGGGCCGCTATTTCGACAATGTTTCCCCGATCACCGGCAAAGTGTTCTGCCAGGCGGCGCGGTCGAGCGAAGAGGACATCACCCTGGCGCTGGACGCCGCCCACGCCGCCGCCGAACGGTGGGGTCACACCAGCGCGACCGACCGCTCGAATCTGCTGCTGCGGATCGCCGACCGGATGGAAGCCAACCTGGAAAAGCTGGCCTATGCCGAGACCGTCGATAACGGCAAGCCGATCCGCGAGACGCTGGCCGCCGACATCCCGCTGGCGATCGACCATTTCCGCTATTTCGCCGCCTGCATCCGCTCCCAGGAAGGCAGCCTGTCCCAACTGGATGAAACCACCGTCGCCTATCACTTCAACGAGCCGCTGGGCGTGGTCGGCCAGATCATCCCGTGGAACTTCCCGATCCTGATGGCGACGTGGAAGCTGGCCCCGGCCTTGGCCGCCGGGAATTGCGTCGTCCTGAAACCGGCCGAGCAGACCCCGATCGGCATCCTGGTCCTGATCGAGCTGATCGCCGATCTGCTGCCGCCCGGCATCGTCAACATCGTCAACGGCTTTGGCCTGGAAGCGGGTAAGCCGCTGGCGTCGAGCAGCCGGATCGCCAAGATCGCCTTTACCGGCGAGACCTCCACCGGCCGTCTGATCATGCAATACGCCAGTCAGAACCTGATCCCGGTGACGCTGGAACTGGGCGGCAAGTCGCCCAACGTCTTCTTTAACGACATCGCCGCCGAGGATGACGAGTTCTTCGACAAGGCGATCGAAGGGTTCGTGATGTTCGCCCTGAATCAGGGTGAAATCTGCACCTGCCCCTCGCGCGCACTGATCCAGGACAGCCTGTACGACCGCTTCATGGAGCGTGCGCTGGCCCGCGTCGCCCAGATCCGCCAGGGCAACCCGCTCGATACCGATACGATGATCGGGGCCCAGGCTTCGACCGAGCAGATGGACAAGATCCTGTCCTATCTCGATATCGGCCGCGCCGAAGGGGCCGAAGTGCTGGCCGGTGGAGCCAAGGCGACCTTGGGCGGCGATCTCGCCAACGGCTATTACATCCAGCCGACCGTGTTCAAGGGCCACAACCGGATGAGAATCTTCCAGGAAGAGATTTTCGGCCCGGTCGTCGCCGTGACCACCTTCAAGGACGAGGCCGACGCCCTCCACCTCGCCAACGACACCCTCTACGGTCTCGGATCGGGCTTGTGGACCCGCGACGGCAACCGCGCCTTCCGCTTCGGGCGCGGCATCAAGGCCGGACGGGTGTGGACCAATTGCTATCACCTCTACCCGGCTCACGCCGCCTTTGGCGGCTACAAGCAATCGGGTATCGGCCGTGAGAACCATCACATGATGCTGGATCACTACCAGCAGACCAAGAACCTGCTGGTCAGTTACAGCCCCAAGGCCCTGGGCTTCTTCTGATCGTCTCCCCCCATCGCTTCAGACAGGATTGGATCATCCCATGACCGAGACCACATTCTTCATCCCCTCGCTCAACATGATGGGTGCCGGGTGCCTCACCAACGCCGTCGGCAATGTCTATAGCTATGGCTTCCGCCGCGCACTGATCGTCACCGACCAAGTGATGAACAGCCTGGGCGTCGCCGACAAGCTGGGCGCGTTGCTGGCAGCGGCGGGCGTCTCCAGCGTCATCTTCCCCGGAGCCCAGCCCAACCCGACCGTCGGCAATGTAGAAGCCGGTCTGGCGCTGTTGCAGCAGGAACAGTGCGATTGCGTGATCTCGCTGGGCGGCGGGTCGTCGCACGATTGCGCCAAGGGAATCGCCCTGACCGCCACCAATGGCGGCAGCATCCGCGATTACGAAGGCGTCGATAAATCGGCCAAGGCGCAATTGCCGCTGATCGCGATCAACACCACGGCGGGCACCGCCAGCGAGATGACCCGCTTTTGCATCATCACCGACGAAAAGCGGATGGTGAAGATGGCGATTGTCGATCGCAACGTCACTCCGCTTTTGTCGGTCAACGACCCCGAACTGATGCTGGGCAAGCCGCCGATGCTGACCGCCGCCACCGGGATGGACGCCTTGACCCATGCGGTCGAAGCCTATGTCTCGGTCGCGGCGACCCCGATCACCGATGCCTGTGCCTTGAAAGCGGTGTCGATCATCGCCGGAAATCTGCGGACCGCCGTTGCCGAGGGCAACAATCTCGCCGCCCGCGAAGCGATGGCCTATGCCGGGTTCATGGCCGGGATGGCCTTCAACAACGCCTCGCTGGGCTTCGTCCATGCGATGGCGCACCAGTTGGGCGGCTTCTATGACTTGCCGCACGGGGTTTGCAATGCCGTGCTGCTGCCCCATGTCGAAGAGTTCAATGCCGACATCGCCGCCTCTCGCCTGAAAGACGTCGCCCATGCCCTGGGGGTCGATACCCTGGGCATGTCCGACCGTCAGGGCGCCGATGCCTGCATCGCCGCAATCCGGCGTCTGTCGGCCGATATCGGCATCCCGTCCGGCCTGACCCAGTTGGGGGTCAAGGATCAGGACATCCCGATCCTGGCCGCCAACGCGCTCAAAGACGCCTGCGGCCTGACCAATCCGCGCCGGGCCAGTCAGGCGGAGATCGAATCGATCTTCCGCGCCGCCGCTTAAAGCCCTCTCCCCGCCTTGCCCCTGGCCCCGTCTTCACCGACGAGGCCAGGGGAATTTGTCCAAGGCTTGACTTTGGCCCGCCGTCGCGTCTACGGTATTTGGTGTTATGGTTCCCCGGATTATCAAAATCTGGGGCTAAGAGGGAAACCGGTGCGTCGCCTTGGCGATCAGTCCGGTGCTGCCCCCGCAACTGTCAGCGGCGAGCCGCCGTCCATCCTTGTCACTGATGCCCGCTTCGGCATCGGGAAGACCGGACGAAGGCCTTGACCCGCAAGCCAGGAGACCTGCCGTAACGCGATGAAACGTCCACGGGCGGGGTGTCCCGGCGGGCCGCTTGCGGAGCCTTATCCTTCGCCAGAGGCACCCTTCCCCGTCCTTTCCGTGACCAGAAAGGCGCGTGCCCTCTTATGACCCGCAAGATTCCCGCCACCGTCATCACCGGATTCCTCGGCGCCGGCAAGTCCACCCTGGCCCGTCATCTGCTGGAACACAACCGGGGTCAGCGTCTGGCCCTGATCGTCAACGAATTCGGCGATGTCGGCATTGACGGCGAGATGCTGACCACCTGCGGCATCGAAGGATGCGGCAAGGACGACATCATCGAACTGGCCAACGGCTGTCTGTGCTGCACTGTCGCCGACGAGTTCCTGCCGGTGATGCAGGCGCTGATCGAACGCGACCTGCCGCCCGATCACATCCTGATCGAGACCTCGGGTCTGGCCCTGCCCAAGCCGCTGGTCAAGGCGTTCCATTGGCCGGAAATCCGCTCGCGCGTTACCGTCAACGGCGTTGTCGCCGTGGTCGATGCCGAGGCGACGGCGGCGGGTCTTTTCACCAGCACCCCGGAACAGATGGCTCGGCCCGACCACGACAATCCGCTGGAAGAGGTGTTCGACGACCAGTTGCTGTGCGCCGACATGATTCTGCTCAACAAGACCGATCTGGTCGATAACGCCGCCCTGGAGCGGGCACGAAGCCGCATCGAGGCCAAGCTGCGCCCCGGCGTCAAAGTGATCTCGACCCGTCACAGCATCGTCGATCCGGTCGTGGTGGTCGGACTTGATGCCGCTGCCGAGGACGATCTCGACACTCGCCCCAGCCTGCATGACAGCGCCACCGACCATTCCCACGACGATTTCGAAAGCTTCGCCGTCGATCTGCCCGAAATCGCCGATCCCGATGCGTTGGTCGAGCGGATTTCGGCGGCGATCGCCAGCCACGACATCCTGCGGCTGAAAGGCTTCATGGCCGTCCGCGATAAGCCCGCCCGCGCCGTGGTCCAGGCGGTGGGAGCCCGGATCGACCGCTGGTTCGACCGGCCGTGGCGACCCGGCGAGGCCCACGCCGGGCAGGTCGTCGTGATCGGCGGCAAGGGCCTCGACCGCGCCGCGATTGCCGCCGCGATCCGGGGCTGATCTGGGGCACCCCCCTATTTCCGAGAATTCACACAGAAAAATTCATCTTTTTGTCTGGCTGACAAACAGGGTACTATTACCTTAGATTTAGCCAGATCGACCTTGCGAGGTCGTGACGGGGTGCGGGACTCAGGCCACCATCGCGCACGGACAACAGAGTCGCGGCAGGCCGTAACGGCCTGCCGTTAAACACCCGCCCTCCTGGTCTGGCCGCTCGGATTTCCAGCGGTTGGGGCGATACCATGAGTCTGCGCGGATTTCTCAGCCGACTGATCTGGATTTGTATCCTTCCGCTGGTGCTGGTCTCGGTGTATCTGGCGATCAGCCAATTGCGCCATTATCAGGCCCAGCGCGAGCTTGAGGCGACCTATCTTGCCCACAACATCACCTCGACGATCGACCGTCTGATCGGCAATCAGGTCGGCGCGCTGAAGATGCTCGCCGCCTCGCCCCTGATCGAAAACAAGGAACACTGGCCCGATTTGTATCGGGAGGCGGTGGCGTTTCGCGACAGTTTCGGCAGCCATATTCTGATGGCCGATGCCGAGCAGAAGATGGTCTTTTCCACCCGCGTCCCCTATGGCACCCCCCTGCCCCGACTGCCGGTGGTCAAGGGCCATGCCGCCGCTCCCACCGCGATGGCCACCGGCAAGCCCGCCGTCGGAGATCTGTTCCTGGGGCCGATCACCGGCGAACGGCTGGTCGCGATCGGGGTGCCGATCCCCCGTGGCGGCCCTGGCGCGGCGGTGCTCGTCGCCGTCATCGAAGCAAAACGACTGCAAACACGACTGGACGACATCGCCCTGCCCTCGGACTGGTCGGTATCCCTGCAAGACAGCAACGGGGCCGTCATCGCCCGCCGCAACGCGGAGCAGAGCCCGGACACGCCCCGCCGCAGCTACAGCGTCTCGTCAACGGTCTCGCCCTGGACGGTGGTTCTCGACGTCCCGGAAGGATTGCTCAGCCCCGCCAACCGTCTGCTTGCGATCAGTTTCAGTGGGATGATCCTGGCGGCGATCCTGGCCGGCCTGTTGGGCGGCCGGTTCGCCAGCCGGAAGTTGACCCGTTCGTTGGCCTCGTTAGGCGAGTTCGAGCCACCCCCCGGCGCGGAAAAGCCGATTGACGAGATCGAAGCGGTCCGGGTCCGGCTGACTGCGGCGGCGGCGGCCCGCGAATCTGCTTTGTCCGGTCAGTCCGTCAGCACCCAGAGATTCCAGCGCCTGTTCGAACTGGCCCCGGTCCCCCTGTGCGTCGTCAATCAAAGTGGGGTTTTCGTCGATTACAATTCCCGCTTTGAACGGATGTTCGGCTATAGCCGCGACGAGGTGCCGACGCTTCAAGAATGGTGGCAACGCGCCTATCCCGATCCGGAATACCGTGACCGGGTGATCGCGGAATGGACCGCCGCGGTGCGTCTGGCGGTCGAGACCGAAAGCGATATCCCGCCCGCCGAATATCGGATCACCACCCGGAGCGGGACGGTGCTGTCGGTGGTGGTCTCGGCGGCAATGCTGGGGGGCGACTGCCTCGTCTCGTTCATGGACATCACCGAGCGCAAGAGCATCGACG
>NZ_AQPH01000056.1 GCF_000442515.1 Magnetospirillum fulvum MGU-K5
CCCGAAACACGCCCTCTCCTAAACGTAAGGGGCCGGGTCGGTCAGACCGGCATCGGCAAAGCCTTTCAGCCGCAGCCGACAGGAATCGCACTGACCGCAGGCGCGGCCCTGGGGATCGGGGTCGTAGCAGGTCGAGGTGATCGAATAATCGACCCCCAGTTCGAGACCCCGGCGGATGATGTCGGCCTTGGTCAGGTCGATCAGCGGGGTGTGCAAGGTCAGCCGTCGCCCTTCGACCCCCGCCCTCGTCGCCAGATTGGCCATCGTCTCGAACGACTGGATATAGTCCGGGCGACAATCGGGATAGCCGGAATAATCGACGGCGTTGACGCCAAGGAAGATGTCGGCGGCGTCGATCACCTCGGCGAAGGCCAGGGCGAACGACAACATGATGGTGTTGCGCGCCGGGACGTAGGTGACCGGGATATGGCCATCGGACATCTCGGCCTCGTCGCGGCCCTTGGGCACCGCGATATCGGCGGTCAGCGCCGATCCGCCAAACACCCGCAGATCGATATCGGCGATGCGATGGTCGGTAACCCCCTGGGCGGCGGCGACACGGCGGGAGGCCTCGATCTCGACGGCGTGACGCTGACCATAGCGGAAGGTCAGCGCGGCGGGGCGGAAGCCCTGGGCGCGAGCGATGGCGAGCACCGTGGTGGAATCGAGCCCGCCGGAGAGCAGGACGATGGCGGGACGGTTGCTCATCACGGCCTCCTTACAACGAGAAATGCTGAGAGAGGAAGGTGTCGATCTCGCCCTCGGGCCAGCCCTTGGCCGTCAGCGCCTTGCGCACCCCGGAGATATCGACGTTGGGCCAGGTGTGGCAGCTTTCAACGGTCTGCCGCCCGGCATCGACGATGCGGAAATCATAGGGGCGCTGTTCGCTCTGGAACACGTCGTAGGCCAGCACCTGATCAATCTGATTATCGGGCAGGAAGGTCAGAATGCGCGGCTTGATCTCGTACAGCCGTTCGGGGCGGTCAATCAGCTCGGCCCCGGCGATAATCAGCTCGTCGCCTTTCTGGCAGGTGCGGGCGGCGGCGCCGTTCAGAATGCAACAGCGCGATCCCGGCTCACCGAAAATGACGTAGGTGGAGATCCGGGCGGCCGAATTCTTGTTCCAGATCTCGACGAATTCCATCGGATAAAGGCCGGCAAGCTCGCACTGCTCGGGATCGAGGGTGATCGAACCGTGATAGTTCAAATCGGCATTAGTGACGCGAATGCCGTGCAGCTTCGCGCGAATGACCTTCATCATGGGGCACCGGAAATAACGGGGAATGACAAGGGCCAGACGTAAACTCACACGCCCCGGTTCCGCAACATCTTAATTGCGGTCGGGGTGTGATCGATTCGCCGCTTGACGCCCCCGCCACCGCTGTCGTTTGCTACCCTCATCTTTCCCTGGCAGGAGCCCGCCTTATGTCCGCCCCAGCCGTGCCCAGCGCGGAGCCGGTCACCGGAACGCGCCAACTGGTCGAGGCCCTGGAAGCCGGATGCAAGCCGAGCGAGGCTTGGCGCATCGGGACCGAGCACGAAAAATTCGGCTTCACCCTCGAAGACCTGAAACCACTCCCCTATGAGGGACCGCGCGGCATCAAGACGATGCTGAACGGCCTGACCGCCCTTGGCTGGATTCCGGTCGCCGAAGACGGCAACGTCATCGCCCTGACGGATGCCCAGGGCGCGTCGGTGACGCTGGAGCCGGGCGGACAGTTGGAACTGTCCGGCGGGTTGATGGAGACGCTGCACCAGACCGCCGCCGAGGTCACCGCCCATCTGGAGCAGGTCAAATCGGTCGCCGAACCGCTGGGAATCGGCTTCCTCGGCGTCGGGTTCCAGCCCAAATGGCGGCGCGACGACATCCCGTGGATGCCCAAGGGCCGCTATGACATCATGGGCCGCCATATGCCCCGCGTCGGCTCGCAGGGGCTCGACATGATGCTGCGGACCTGTACCGTGCAGGTCAATCTCGACTTCTCCTCCGAAGCCGACATGGTGCACAAGCTTCGGGTCTCGCTGGCGTTGCAGCCGATCGCGACCGCGTTGTTCTCCAGTTCGCCCTTTATCGAGGGCCAGCCCTGCGGCCTGCTGTCGGCCCGCGCCGACGTCTGGACCGACACCGATCCGGCCCGGACCGGCGGACTGCCCTTCGCCTTCGACGAAGGCATGGGGTTCGAACGCTACGTCGATTGGATGCTCGACGTTCCGATGTACTTCGTCTATCGCAACGGCCGCTATATCGACGCCGCCGGTCAGAGCTTCCGCGATTTCATGGCGGGTCGCCTGCCTGCGCTGCCGGGGGAACGGCCGACGCTGGGCGATTGGGCCGACCATCTCACCACCGCCTTCCCCGACGTCCGCCTGAAAAAGTTCCTGGAAATGCGCGGCGCCGATGGCGGGCCGTGGCGGCGTCTGGTCGCCCTGCCCGCGCTGTGGACCGGGCTGTTGTACGATCAGGTCGCACTCGACGGCGCGTGGGAACTGGTCAAGGACTGGACCGCCCAGGACCGCGAGGGCCTGCGTCTGGCCGTCGCCCGCCAGGGCCTCGATGCCCCGATCGCCGGACGCACCGTCCGCGACGTCGCCATCGACATGCTGGTGCTGGCGACCGACGGGCTGCATCGCCGCGACCGCCGCACTGAGTCCGGTCGGGACGAGAGTATTTATCTCGCACCACTTGAAACCATCGCCCGGACCGGCTGTACTGCCGCCGAGGACATGCTGGACGCCTTTGCCGATCGGTGGGGCGGCAGCGTCGATCCGCTCTTTTCCGAATACGCCTATTAATAAGGATCGCTTCATGACCGTTTCCTGCGGCTCGCTCGCCGAGGTACGCGCCAATATCGACCGCCTTGACCGCATCATCGTGCCGCTGCTGGCCGAGCGGGCGGGCTATGTCACCCAAGCCGCCGGTTTCAAGGCGGAACGCAGCGCCGTGGTGGATGTCCCCCGCATCGAGGACATCATCGTCAAGGTTCGCGCTCTGGCCGAGGAGACCGGCGCCGATCCGGCGCTGATCGAACGGATTTACCGGGCGATGATCGATTCGTACATCGCCTTCGAGGACGGGGTCTGGGCCAACACCCACCCCGCGCCCTAGAGTTTGACCGGGTTAAGGGGAAACACCCGACCCGTCTTGGCCGGGCTTGACCCGGCCATCCATCCCCATGGCCCCCCGAGTCAAGCCCGGGGGTGACGGTCCCAAGGAGAAATCCGATGAGCAGCCAAATCCGCAGATGGTGTCTTGCCATCGCCCTGGGCGGGGTTCTCCTGAGCACAGGCAACATTGCGGCACGAGCCGATGCCCGCCCCGACGGTGGCAAGCCCCCGGCGGTGTCCTGCGCCTCGCTGGACGAGGTGCGCAGCAACATCGACCGCATCGACCGGGCGATTGTCCCGCTGCTCGCCGAACGGGCCACCTATGTCGCCGAGGCGGCGAAGTTCAAATCGAGTCAAAGCACGGTGGTCGATGTCTCGCGGGTCGAACGCATCATCGCCCGCGTTCGCGTAATGGCCGAAGAGAACGGTGCCGACCCGGCCCTGATCGAACGGCTCTATCGCGGGATGATCGAGACCTACACCACCTTTGAAAAGGGGGTGTGGGCTCCGCCGCCCCCCGCGCCCTGATCCCCACGACGGATCGGGACAGCACGATAAACGCCCCAATCCTCGCGACATTTTATTACCATTAAGGGCCGAGCAACTTCGCTTGGCCCTTCTTTTTTGGCGATATGGGATAAGTTTTTTTCCTACCCGAAACCTACCCTGCCGGTTGGGATTTCAATCTAAATAATTCTATTTATAATTATATGTTATTGATTCTTATAACTTAATGACAATATCACCTGCTATCGAAAAACCAGCCTTCTCAGATGCGGTAGATTGTGGCCGAATCATGTCGGAAAACCGCAATCGACAGCGAATACGACAATTCCGTATTGCATCCTCGGTTGGGTTCAAAATGCCATCGGGCAGGAAGGGCATTCGAATGAAACGGATGATGAGTTATCTTTATTTTTGGGTTCTCGTTGCTATTATCTGTGGCGGCACCCTTGGCTATTTTGAACCGGCAATAGGTGTCAGTTTAAAGCCGCTTGGTGACGGCTTCATCGCACTTATTAAGATGTTGATCAGCCCGGTGATCTTCTGCACGGTCGTGCTCGGCATCGCCGGTGCGGGCGACATGAAGAAGGTCGGCCGAGTCGGCGGCAAGGCGCTGCTGTACTTCGAGGTGGTCTCCACCCTGGCCTTGATCATCGGTCTGGTGGTGATGAACCTGATCCGTCCCGGCGACGGCTTCCACGCCGATCCCAGCCAGCTCGACGCCAAGGCGGTGGCGAAATACGCCAAGCTGGCCGAAGAGCAGAGCACGGTCGATTTCATCCTGCACATCATCCCGAAAACCTTCACCGACGCCTTTACCGGCGGGGGCGACCTGCTTCAGGTTCTGCTGGTGGCGATCCTGTTCGGCTACGCGATGAGCCGGATGGGCGAGAAGGGCGCCGGGGTTCACCGCTTCATCGAAGAATGCTCGCACATCTTCTTCGCGATGATGAACAGCATCATGAAGCTGGCTCCGATCGGTGCCGGTGGCGCGATGGCCTTCACCATCGGCAAGTACGGCATCGGCGCGCTGAAGCCGCTGGCGGCGCTGATGGGCAGCTTCTACCTGACCTGCTTCCTGTTCGTGGTGATCGTGCTGGGGCTGATCGCCCGGTTCACCGGGTTCAGCATCTTCAAGTTCATCGCCTACATCAAGGAAGAGCTGCTGACCGTTCTCGGCACCTCGTCGTCTGAATCCGCGCTGGTTCCGTTGATGTCCAAGCTGGAAAAGCTGGGCTGCTCGAAGTCGGTGGTCGGTCTGGTCGTTCCCTCGGGCTATTCGTTCAATCTCGACGGCACCAACATCTACCTGACCATGGCCGCTTTGTTCGTCGCCCAGGCGCTCGACATCGAGTTGACGCTGGGTCAGGAGCTGACCCTGCTGGGTGTCGCGATCCTGACCTCCAAGGGCGCTTCCGGCGTCACGGGGGCGGGCTTCATCACCCTGGCCGCGACGCTGGCGGTGGTTCCCGCAGTCCCGGTGGCCGGTCTGGCCCTGATCCTCGGCATCGACCGCTTCATGTCTGAGGCCCGGGCCCTGACCAACTTCATCGGCAACGGCGTCGCCACCGTGGTGGTGTCGAAGTGGGAAAAGGAACTGGACGAGAAGCAGATGAGAGCCACGCTCGGCTAACGTCGGCTTCACCCCCAACGCAAGCCGGGGAGGCCATCGCCTCCCCGGTTTTTGTTTGGCCGATCCACGGCGGCCCCATCGACGCAGGCAATGAAAAAGGGGAGGCGAAACCGCCTCCCCTTCTCTTTGTCCGATACCCGGCCGGAGCTGGGCCTATTCGTCGTCTTCGATGAACAGGTGACCGGCGCGGCCGTGAACATAGCCGTTAGCGAACTGGACGCCGGGACAGAGACCGGCCAGCCGGTCCTCGGCCTCGGCCACCGCCATCCGTCCGTCCAGCACGGCCCGGAACAGGGCGGAAACCGCAACCATGTCGACGTTCTGGGGCCACAGACGGAAGCGCGACACGCCCCGCGCCTGGAGCGAAACCAGATCGGGCAGCAGGTCCATATAATGCGACGACATCGTCTGGGTGCCGTTGACCGCCAGGAACGGGATTTCGTCCAGGGTCTCGACCTCCATCCCGTCGGGATCGTCGGCGCAGACATACTGGCAGGCGTCCTTCGACAGTTGGCGAGCGCGGGCGGCATAGCAGCGCGCTGAAATCGCCAGCGGCAGACGACCGAACGCCTGGATCTCGATCTCGGACTTGGCCGCGGCGGCCAGAGCGGCGATCGCGTCACCCGAGAGTTCGGCGGGCAGACAGACGCGGATCGCCCCCATCGCTTCGAGAGTGGCGAGCGTGCCTTCGTTATAGACGTTGAGCAAAGCACCAGCGACGAACGGCCGACCGGCGGTGATCGCCGCCACCGAGATATCGTTGGCTTCGACCAGCACTTCGGCGGCGGAGGCCAGATCGCGGGCGGCGGCCATCTCGCGCTCGCTCATGATCAGAGCCAGCGACGACAGCACCACTTCCTTACCGGCGGCGTGCAAACGCTCGACGACGGCAGGGATGTACGGATCAAAGAACGGAGTGCGCTTGGAACAGACGACCTCGCCGACATGCACCGTATCGACCGGCGCTTCGTCAGCAATCCGAAAGTAGAAGTCGCGCAGGGTTTCGGGCTTCCAGTTGAACAGGACCGGCCCCAGGGTCAGTTTTGCCGTCATAATCAGCGCCACGCCTTTTCATAGGCTCCGGTGGTCTGTTTGCCACCTTCGGTGATACGATCGAGATCGATGTCGGGCAGGCCCTTACCGGCCATCACCGCATCGACACCCTCGCGGAACGCCCGGACTACCGCCGAAACATAGGCGCGGCCACGCTGGCGGCCTTCGATCTTGAAGGCGGTGACACCGGCGCGGATCAGATCGGGCAAAATCGCCAGAGTGTTGAGCGAGGTCGGTTCCTCGAACAGATAGCTCGATTTCTCGTTGGCGATGAACCGGCCCTTGCACAGGGTCGGGTATCCGGCCGGCTCGGTGTGGGCGAACTTGTTGATGGTGAAGCCGCCCAGTTCCGAGGTGATCCCCTCGCTGGTCTCGGTATAGCGGACGTCGCTGGCCGGAGAACAGGCACCGTTGATGTTGGGCGACTGGCCGGTAGCATAAGACGACAGGGCACAGCGGCCTTCGGCCATCACGCACAGACCGCCGAACACGAACACTTCGGTCTCGATCGGAGCGATCCGGGCGTTGACCTCGGCGATTTCCTGCACCGTCAGAACGCGGGGCAGCACCACCCGCTTGATGCCATAGCGTTCGGCGTAAAAGCGGATCGCGTCGGGATTCGACGCCGCCGCCTGCACCGACAGATGCAGCCGCAGATTGGGATGATGGCGGGCGGCATGGTCGATCAGACCGATATCGGCCAGGATCACCGCATCGGCCTTCAACGCGTCGCAATCGGCCACGGCCTTGTGCCAGATCTCGGGATGACCGGCACGGGGGAAGGTGTTGACCGCGACCAGGACCTTCGCGCCCTTGCTGTGGGCGTATTCGATGCCCTCGGCCAGTTCGCGGCGATTGAAGTTCAGTCCGGGGAAGTTACGCGCGTTGGTCTCGTCGCGAAAACCGACATAGACGGTATCGGCACCGGCGTCGATCGCGCTTTTCAGCGCCGCCGGGGTTCCGGCAGGACAAACCAGTTCGGGACGTGTCAGCGGCGCGGGGGCGGGCTGTGCGGTTGTCATACTTAGGCGACTCCTCCACGACGTGCGGCCTTGCGCAGGGTCTTCAGCTCGGTTTCAAGCTGGGAGATACGAGCGTTCTGCGCATTGGAATCCTTGACCGCGGGGGCGATCAGGGCGGTCCGCAGGGTTTCGATATCGTCTTGAATCCGGCCCAGCAGATCGACCGCAGCCGAGGCGCAGGTCCGGAACGGGCGGGCCAACGGGCCCAATTCGGCGCTGATATCGTTAATCAGATCGATTCCGGCACCGTCGATGGCGTTGCGGAGCGCAACCACCACTTCGGTATCGCCTTCGATCACCAGCCGCCGTGTAAAGAACAGCGCATCGCCATCGACCTTGCCCTCGGCCAAGGCCAGCAGGACCTCGAGCGGGCCATGGATGGTGGCGGCGACTTCCTGCGGATCAATCTCGCGCCGCACCGTCAGCCGGGGGTCGTCGGGATTGGGATCGAGCAGGATTACGAACGGCAGATCGACCGGGTCGATGCAGACCGGCTTCGACGCATAGTCAGCCATGCGATCGAGGATATCCGGATGGCGACGCCGCAGCATCTTCAACACGCCGTCGAACACCGGCTGCAACAGCGCGGGACGAACCGGCTTCAGCGCCATTCCCAGCAGCAACACCGGAGAAAACGGCGGCTGGACCGGTTTGACGTTGGCGCGGACTTGCCCTGGCCTCATGGTTTTAACCTCTCCCGACTGTAGGCGACAGCGACGCATACTGCGGGTCATATTCCCCCTGATCGGCGGAAGTCAAGCGACGCCCACTTTTCCACGGGCCGATTAGCCCTTCGGAACCGGGCGTCGGCGTTGACAGAAGACGGGTCGGCCTCTATCTCTTGCCGGTCGCGACCGGCCTTCAAGTGTTGGGGGCAGGGGCCACTGGTTTCGGGGAATCACTATGTTCGGCGCCATTGCCCGGCGGATTTTCGGCTCCGCCAACGACCGTATTCTGAAGCCCCTCTACAAAGAGGTCGACGCCGTCAATGCCCTCGAGCCAGAAATGGCCCGGCTCTCCGACGACGAATTGCGGGGACGGACCGAGTTGTTCCGCCAGCGTCTGGCGGCGGGAGAGACCGTTGACGATTTGATGGTCGAAGCCTTCGCCACCGTGCGCGAGGCGGCCAAACGCACCCTGGGCCAGCGCCATTTCGATGTGCAGCTGCTGGGCGGCATGGTCCTCCACCAGGGCCGTATCTCCGAGATGCGGACCGGCGAAGGCAAGACCCTGGTGGCGACGCTGCCGGTCTACCTCAACGCCCTGGCGGGCAAGGGCGTCCACGTCGTCACCGTCAACGATTATCTGGCCGCGCGCGATTCCGAATGGATGGGTCAGGTCTATAAATTCCTCGGCCTTACCGTCGGCGTGATCGTCCACGGGCTGGACGATCTGGAGCGCCAGCAGGCCTATGCCTGCGACGTCACCTACGGCACCAACAACGAAATCGGCTTCGATTACCTGCGCGACAACATGAAGTTCCGGCTGGAAGAGATGGTTCACCGTCCCTTCCATTACGCGGTCATCGATGAGGTCGATTCGGTCCTGATCGACGAAGCGCGCACCCCGCTGGTGATCTCCGGCCCGACCGAGGACAATTCCGATCTGTACCGGCTGGTCGACAAGGTGATGCCGCAGCTGGTCGAGCTCGATTACGAAAAAGACGAGAAGATCAAGGCGGTGACCCTGACCGAGCGCGGCACCGAGCGGGTCGAGGAAATCCTGCGCGATGCCGGGCTGCTGAAGGGCGGCCTGTACGATGTCGGCAATGTCAGCCTAGTCCACCACGTCAATCAGGCCCTGCGCGCCCACTTCCTGTTCTCGCGCGACGTCGATTACATCGTCAAGGACGACAAGGTCATCCTGATCGACGAATTCACCGGCCGCATGATGGACGGACGCCGCTTCTCCGAGGGCCTGCATCAGGCGCTGGAGGCCAAGGAAAGCGTCACCATCCAGAACGAATATCAGACGCTGGCCTCGATCACCTTCCAGAACCTGTTCCGCCTCTATCCCAAGATGGGCGGCATGACCGGCACCGCGATGACCGAAGCGGGCGAGTTCGGCGAAATCTATGGGCTGGAAGTCGTCGATATCCCCACCAACGTTCCGGTGTCGCGGATCGACCACGATGACGAGGTCTATCGGACCCAGAACGAAAAGCTGGAAGCGATCGTCACCCTGATCGAGGAATGCCGTAAGAGCGGCCAGCCCGCTCTGGTCGGCACCACCTCGATCGAAAAGTCCGAGCAGCTTGCCACCCTGCTGCGCGAGCGCAAGATCAAGCATCAGGTGCTGAACGCCCGCTATCACGAGCAGGAAGCCTATATCATCGCCCAGGCCGGCGTGCCCGGCGCCGTCACCATCGCCACCAACATGGCCGGTCGCGGCACCGACATCCAGTTGGGCGGCAATATCGACATGCGGATCCGCCTCGAACTGGCCGACATCACCGACCCGGCCGAGCGTCAGCGCCGGATCGACCAGATCCGCGCCGAGGTCGAAGCCAACAAGCAGACCGCGCTGGCGGCGGGTGGGCTTTACGTCGTCGGCACCGAACGCCACGAATCGCGCCGCATCGACAACCAGTTGCGTGGCCGCTCCGGCCGTCAGGGCGATCCCGGCGCGTCGAAGTTCTTCCTGTCGCTCGAAGACGATCTGATGCGGATTTTCGGCTCCGACCGGATGGACGGAATGCTGCAAAAGCTCGGCATGAAGGGCGGCGAGGCAATCGTCCATCCCTGGATCAACAAGGCGCTGGAAAAGGCGCAGCAGAAGGTCGAGGCCCGTAACTTCGACGTCCGCAAGAACCTGCTGAAGTTCGACGACGTGATGAACGATCAGCGCAAGGTGATTTATGAGCAGCGCAAGGAGCTGATGGCCGCCGACAGCGTCGCCGAAGAAATCGAATCCTTCCGCGCCGACGTCATCGCCGAAATGGTCTCGCGCTGCATCCCCGAACGCGCCTATGCCGATCAGTGGGACGTCAACGGGCTCCACGAAGAAGTTCGTCGCATCTTCAACCTGGACCTGCCGATCGTCGAGTGGGCCAAGGAAGAAGGCATCGCCGATCAGGAAATCCGCCACCGCATCACCGAGGCGGCCGAGGCCAAGATGGCCCAGAAGGCCGAAACCTGTGGCGCCGACACGATGCGGATGGTCGAAAAGAGCCTGCTGCTTCAGTTGCTCGATCAGGTGTGGAAGGATCACCTGCTCCAGCTCGATCATTTGCGCCAGGGAATCAGCTTGCGCGCCTATGCCCAGCGCGATCCGCTGAACGAATACAAGCGCGAAGCCTTCAATCTGTTCGAAGCGGCGCTGGACGATCTGCGCGAGAAGGTCACCTCGGTCCTGGCTCATGTCGAACTGCGCGTCGGCGATCCCGACCTCGATCAGGCGCTGGAGCCCAAGGGCACGTCGCAGGGTCAGGAAAGCCGCCAGGACCCGGCCGAAGGCACCGGTGCCGCTGCGGGCTTCGACCCCAACAACCCGGCCAGCTGGGCTTCGGTCTCGCGCAATGCCCCCTGCCCCTGCGGGTCGGGACGCAAGTTCAAGCATTGCCACGGCGCGGCGGTCTGACCGCCGCCGATGGCCTGGGTCTGGCTGGGACTGGCGATCTGCGCCGAGGTGATTGCGACCTCGGCGCTGAAGGCAACCGACGGCTTTTCCCGCCTGGGACCGTCGGTCGTCGTCATTTTCGGCTATAGCCTCGCGTTCTATTTCCTTTCGCTCGTGTTGCAGGTCCTTCCCGTCGGCATCACTTATGCAGTGTGGTCGGGAGTTGGAATCGTCCTGGTGTCGGTGGTGGGCTGGCTGTGGTACGGCCAGACCCTGTCGCCGCAGGCTCTGGCCGGTATCGGCCTGATCCTGGCCGGGACGATTGTCCTTAACCTGTCCTCGGGGGCGGGACCGCAGGGGTAGGCGCGCCGCCCCCGGTCGTGACAGCCCCGGAGTTTGCGGCTAGAGTGCCCCCGTCCGGCGCGTCCGGTCAGCCAGGGTTCTTTGCCCGCGTCCCCTCAGGAACCGCCCGGCGGTTCGACAGATACAAGGAACGTGCCTTATGAAGAACGTTACGGATGACTCGTTCGAGGCCGAGGTTCTGAAAGCCTCCGGCCCGGTTCTGGTCGATTTCTGGGCCGAATGGTGCGGTCCCTGCCGCCAGATCGCCCCGGCTCTGGAAGAATTGTCGACCCGGCTCGAGGGCAAGATCACCGTCGCCAAAATCAACATCGACGAGAACCCCGCGACCCCCGGCAAGTTTGGCGTGCGCAGCATTCCCACCCTGATGATCTTCAAGGATGGTGCCGTTGCCGCCTCCACCGTCGGCGCTTTGCAAAAGAGCAAACTGTTCGATTGGGTTGAGTCTAGCCTTTAAGGCATACGGGGCGGAGCTATCCGCCCCGTCCGCATCCTCATTGCATTCGGCCTGACTTATGCCAAACTGGGTATGAAGTTCATCTTCTCCCAGGGAGGGAGGGAGGCCAGAATGAGACGTATGCTTGCCTTAGTTGCTACCGCGATTGCTCTTGGAGCCGCAGGGTCCGCGACTGCCAAGGAAGAAATCGTCAGTTATTCCGAAGACATCCGCCCGATCATTCAGGGCCGGTGTATCGAGTGTCATCAGAAGGGCGGACCGGGCACCGAAGCCAGCGGACTCGACCTCAGCACCTATGAGGGGCTGATGAAGGGAACCAAATTCGGCCCGATGATCACCCCCGGCGAACCCGAAACCAGCAGTCTGCTGCGCCTGATCGATCACAAGGTCGATCCGTCGATCCGCATGCCGCATGGGAAGAAGAAATTGTCGCAATGTGACCGCGACGCGTTTCGTTTGTGGATCAAGCAAGGCGCCAAGAACAATTAAGGCGCCTTCCATCCGCCGCCCCGGACCCTGGGCCAGACTGGCATCGGGGCCGGGGTTTGGCGTGCCCTCTCTACCGTCATAACCCCCGCTGGCTTCCTTCGTGACTCCCTTCGCCCTCGCCCCCGATCCGCTGCTGATCCTGTTTCTCGCCATTGGTCTCGACGCCCTGCTGGGCGACATGCCCTGGCTGTTCCGCCGGGTGCCGCACCCGGTCGCCGCGATCGGCAAGGCGATTGAGGTCCTGGAACGCAAGCTGAACCGGCCCGAACGGTCCGAGCAGGCGCGGCGCTGGCGTGGCGGTGTGATGGCGGTCGGGCTGATCCTGGTCGGGACCCTGGTGGGCGCGCTGATCTCGTTCCTGGCCCGTGCCCTGCCCCATGGCTGGCTGGTCGAACTGTTCCTGGTCGCGACCTTCCTGGCGCAACGCTCGCTGTTCGACCATGTTCACGATGTCGCCATCGCCCTTCAGAAGAACGGGCTGGACGCCGGACGCTATGCAGTGTCGCGGCTGGTCGGACGCGATCCCAGTTCGCTCGACGGCCACGGCGTCGCCCGTGCCGCAATCGAGTCCCTGGCCGAGAATTTCTCCGATGCCGTCGTCGCCCCGGTGTTCTGGTACATGCTGTTCGGCCTGCCCGGCCTGATCGCCTACAAGACCGTCAACACGCTGGATTCGATGGTCGGCTATCGCAACGAACGCTATCGCGCCTTCGGGATGGTCTCGGCCCGGCTGGACGATGCGATGAACCTGATCCCGGCCCGGCTGTCCGGTCTGTTGCTGGTCCTCGCCGCGCCGTTCGTGCCCAAGGGCCGTCCGATCAACGCGCTGATCACGATGCTGCGCGACGCCCGCCACCACCGTTCGCCCAATTCGGGCTGGCCCGAATCCGCCTGCGCCGGGGCGCTCGATCTGGCCCTGGGCGGCCCGCGCCGCTATCCCGGCCTGTCGGTCGAGGAAAAGTGGATGGGCAAGGGCCGCAGCAAGGCCGATCTGGCCGACATCCACCGCGCCCTGCATCTGTTCACCGTCGCCTGCGTGCTGAATGCCGGGCTGGTCGTGCTGGTGCTGTGGCTGAAAAACGCGGCGCTGATCTGGGGGTAATTCCAAGCGGCATTGAGTGCTTGGTCTTGGGCCCAAGAGGCCGCGACCGGCGAATGAGGGGCCACCTAAAGCGGGGTTAGACCCCAGCGATCCGTTCGATCGCGGCGATATCAAGGGCGCGGTCGAGATGGGCGGCCAAACGGTCGAGAATCGCCTCGATCTGCGGCTCCCACGCCGCGCCGGGAGTCCGGCCGGGGCGCAGGCTGTCAAGAAAGGCGGCGCGGAACGGGTCGGAAGCGAACAGCCCGTGCAGATAGCATCCGGCGATCCGCCCATCGGCCGAGCGGGCTCCTTCGGGACGGCCTTCCAACGTCAGCAACGGCCGGGCGGCATCGGGGCCGGTGGTACGGCCCATATGCATCTCATAGCCCCGCACCGGGTGGCCGTTTTCGTCGTGACCGGCGATTTCGCACAGCACCTTGTCGCCCGCCATCACCGTCTCAATGTCAAGCAGGCCAAGGCCGGGGGCGACCGCGCCGGGCGGCCCTTCGACCCCCAGCGGATCGGCAATCGAGCGCCCCAGCATCTGGAACCCGGCGCAGATCCCCAGCACCCGCCCGCCACGGCGGACATGGGCGACAAGGTCGACATCCCAGCCCTGAGCGCGCAGGAAGGCGAGATCGGCAATCGTCGCCTTCGAACCGGGCAGGATCACCAGATCGGCATCGCCGGGCAAGGCGCGACCAGGCGCAATCATCTCAAGCGAGACGTCGGGCTCGGCGGCGAGCGGATCGAAATCGTCGAAATTGGCGATGCAGGGCAAACGCGGCACAGCGATCCGTAGCGCCCGTCCAGTCGCGGCAGCGGCCTTGCCCAGCGAAGCGGAATCCTCGGCGGGCAGCAGCGCCGCCTCGGCGAACCACGGCACAATGCCAAGGCAGGGCAGCCCGGTATGGGCGGCGATGACGTCGAGCGCCGGGGTGAACAGCGCCGGGTCGCCGCGAAAGCGGTTGATGACATAGCCCTTCAACCGCGCCCGCTCATCCTCGGGCAGCACCGCGACGGTGCCGACGATCGCGGCAATCGCGCCGCCTCGGTCGATATCGACGACCAGGATCACCGGCAGATCGGCGGCGGTGGCAAACCCCATATTGGCGATGTCGCCCGCGCGCAGATTGACCTCGGCAGCGCTACCCGCCCCTTCGACCACCACCAGATCAGCCCCGGCGGCCAAACGGTGATAGCTGTCCAGCACCCGGGGCATCAGCGTCGGCTTCAGCCGCTGGTAATCCCCGGCTGCGGCCTTGGTCAACACCTGACCTTGCACCACCACCTGGGCTCCGGTCTCGGAATGCGGCTTGATCAGCACCGGGTTCATGTCGGCCAGCGGGGCGATCTGGCAGGCGCGGGCCTGCAAGGCCTGAGCCCGGCCGATCTCGCCGCCATCGCTGGTGACGGCGGCGTTGTTGCTCATGTTCTGCGGCTTGAAAGGCCGGACGGCGAGCCCCCGCAGGGTGAACAGCCGACACAGCCCGGCGGCCAGCAGCGACTTGCCGACGTCGGAGCCGGTCCCTTGAAGCATGATCGCCGGAACGCGGGTTGTCATAGGCTCTAGCTCGCCCCGGAGGCGAAGGCGCAGAGGTCGCGCAGGCGGCAGGACTCGCAATCGGGCTTGCGCGCCTTGCAGACGTGACGGCCGTGCAAGATCAGCCAGTGATGGGCATGCAGCAGCCAGTGCGACGGCGTCACCGCCAGCAGACCACGTTCGACCGCCTCGACATCCTTGCCCGGAGCCAGCCCGGTCCGGTTGGCAACGCGAAAGACATGGGTATCGACCGCGATCGTCGGCTGGCCAAAGGCTATGTTGAGGACGACATTGGCGGTCTTGCGCCCAACGCCGGGCAACGCCTCCAGCGCCTCGCGGTCGGGCGGAACCGCGCCGCCATGGCGTTCGACCAGCAGGCGCGACAAGGCAATCACGTTGCGGGCCTTGGTGCGGTAGAGGCCGATGGTGCGAATCCGCTCGGCCAGCCGCTCCTCGCCCAATTCCAGCATCGCCTGGGGCGTCGCCACTTCGGCGAACAGCGGGCCGGTCGCCTTGTTGACCCCGGCATCGGTGGCCTGGGCCGACAGCACCACCGCCACCAGCAGGGTGAAGGGATCGCGGTACTCCAACTCGCTGCGCGGCTCGGGGTTGGCCGCCGCCAGCCGGGCGTACAAAGCCTCGATCGCGTCGGGACTCATCCGGCCAGAACCGCCAGCGCCTCGGCGTGGGTGCGAGCATCGCCGCTGGCGACGACCCGACCATCCGACCAGATCGTCAGGGGCTGACCCTGCCAGTCGGTCATCGTTCCCCCCGCCCCTTCGACCACCGGGACCAGGGCGGAATAATCGTAGGGCTTCAGCCCGGCCTCGACCACCAGATCGACAAAGCCGGTCGCGACCAGGGCGTAGGCATAGCAATCGCAGCCATAGCGCACGCCTCGCGCCCGGGCGGCGATGCGGTCCCATCCCGGACGGGTGGCGGCATCGAACAATTCAGGGGCGGTGGTGAAGGCGCGGGCGTGGGCCAGATCGGGACAGGCCCGGGTCGTGACCGGCTGGCCGTTCAGCGTGGTCGGCCGCCCCGCCACCCCCAGCCAGCGTTCGTCGGTAAAGGCCTGATCGATGATCCCCAGCACCGGGCGGCCGCGATGGGCCAGCGCGATCAGGGTACCGAAGCTGGGCTTGCCGGTGATGAAGGCGGCGGTGCCGTCGATGGGATCGAGCACCCACACCCATTCGGCGTCGCAATCGCGCTGCCCTTGTTCCTCGCCCAGGATGCCATGACCGGGATACTCGGCATCGAGGATCGCCCGCATCGCCGCTTCAACCTCGCGGTCGGCGATGGTGACCGGGCTGTCGTCGGGCTTGGTATCGACCGCGATCGGGGTGCGGAAATAGGTCCGCACCACCGGACGGGCCGCCTCGGCCAGACGCAGGGCAAGCGCAACGAATTCAGGAGGGCAGGCGTTCATCGGATCGGACCCGGGCTTTGGCTTCATCACGGCCAGTGTGGCCCGAAACGGGGCAACTGAACAGGCCGGATGTCGCGCCGATCAGCCCTGGAGCATCCGGCGCAGCAATTCGACGTCCTCGGCGAAACCGTGATCGGTTTCTTTCAGTTCCTCGACCTTCTTGACCGCGTGCATCACGGTGGTGTGATCGCGGCCACCGAACTTGCGCCCGATTTCGGGCAACGAGCGGCTGGTCAATTGCTTGGCCAGATACATTGCCACCTGACGGGGCCGGGCAACCTGACGCGAGCGCCGGGCCGAAGACATCTCGGCCAGCTTGATGTTGAAATGCTCGGCGACCTTTTTCTGGATCTCCTCGATGGTGATCCGACGGTCCGAGGCGCGCAGCAGATCGTGCAGCACTTCCTGGGTGGATTCCAGGGTGATGGCACGACCGACCAACTGCGAATGGGCGACGACGCGGTTCAGCGCCCCTTCCAGTTCGCGGACGTTCGAGCAAATCTTGTGAGCGAGGAATTCCATCACCTTTTGCGGTACCAGAACGCCCATCTGCTCGGACTTCGACTGAAGGATGCCGAGACGCAATTCGTAGGTGGTGGCGTGGATGTCGGCGACCAGACCGCAGGCCATCCGCGAGCGCAGCCGTTCCTCGATCCCTTCCAGGTCGGACGGCGATTTATCGGCCGAAATCACGATCTGGCGGCCCTGATCGACCAGGGCGTTGAAGGTGTGGAAGAATTCTTCCTGGGTCGCGTCCTTGCCTGCGATGAACTGAACGTCGTCGATCATCAGCACGTCGACCGAGCGGAACTGTTCCTTGAACGACATCGTGTCCTGGTGCCGGAGCGCCCGGATGAAGCGATACATGAACTTCTCGGCCGAGAGGTACAGCACCGAGCGATGCGGATTGCGTTCGCGGATGTGATGGGCGATCGCGTGCATCAGGTGGGTCTTACCCAACCCGACGCCGCCATAGAGGAACAGCGGGTTGAACGAGACGCTATCGGCCTCGGCGACGCGGCGGGCGGCGGCCCAGGCGAATTCGTTGGGCTTGCCGACGACGAAATTCTTGAAGGTGAAGCGGGGGTCGAGCAGCGCGCCCAACTCGTCCAGTTCGGCATTGGCGGCCCCGGACTCGGCCATCTGAACGGCGGTCTGGATGGGGGCCGGAGCGGGCTGGCTTGGCACGGGGGCGGTCTGCGCGACCAGAGCGGGGGCCTCGGACGGTGCTTCGTCGGGGGCGGGTTCGAAAGCCGGGGCGGCGGGCTGGCTTGGCACCGCGGCGGCGCGGGCGGTCTCGACGACGATCTCGACATTGCGGATCGCCGGATTCTCAGCCCCCCACAGGGTGCGGATTCGTTCGCCGTAATGGGTCGAGACCCAATCGCGCAGGAAGCGCGTCGGCAGCGCCAATCGGACTGCCCCATCGCTGACGCCATGCACGGTAATCGGCCGCAACCAGGACCGATAGGCGGAATCGCCCACCTCGTCCCGCAACCTGGTCTTGACCCGATCCCACTCAGACTTCGCCATTGCCGATCCCCGAATCCCTTGCCGTCCGCCCGACGGCACCCGCCCTTTCGGCGCCGACAGCGCCGTCCTTCCGGAAATCCGGATTCATGGTGCGGGATACCTCTTTGTCACCAACCGGGTCATTGCAACCACGGCCACACGCCCTGATGTCGTCCGCCGCTGGCGGTGCCCTCGACAATACTGACGCGCCTCAGAGTCCTGCTCTCTATCTGTCAAGTCAGTAAACCGCGCCACCGATGGTTATCACAAAATATCTAAATGCGATCTGTGTTCTGCATCACACAGAACTGACACGTCACAGATGATCATCGATGTGATTTAGCTTGAAGACTCGCGGAACTCTTTGGACTGCCCGGCGAGCGTTGCCAGACTAGCTATACGACCGTGGACTGGCAACAAGATCGGAACGCGAACAATGAAAATTTTTCGCTTGCATTCCACGACTCGCTGACGGGCCAAGGGGTTGGGCGAAGCGCATATCTTTGGGACGAATTCGTCCCTTCCGTCCACCCAAAACCAAGGGCCGCGCCCAGACGGGCGCGGCCCTTTACGTCAGAAATATACGACCGCTAGACGTGATCTAAGCCAGCGGCTTCATGTCACGGACGCGGGCGGAAAGGCGCGAGACCTTACGCGACGCGGTGTTCTTCTGCACCACGCCGGCCTGAACGCCCTTCATCAACTGGGGCTCGGCGGCACGCAGAGCGGCCTTCGCCGCGTCGGAATCGCCCGCCGAGATGGCGAGTTCCACCTTCTTGACGAAGCTGCGGATGCGGCTGACGCGAGCGCCATTGACCTCGGTACGACGGGCGGTCTGGCGGATGCGCTTCTTAGCCGAAGGATGATGGGCCATGGATGAAAACCTTGCAGCTCGGTTGCAAATTCGAAGGCGCGTTTATATGTGCGGGTTGGCCCCACGTCAACATAGAAATGCGTCTGGGCCTCACCGCTTCGGCGGCGGCGGCAGCGGCGGGGCCTCGCGGTCGAGAATCACCCGCTGCTCGGGGGTCAGCACCCGAGCCAGATCGGCGCGCCGCTGGTTCAGCTCTTCATGGACCTGCCCCCCGGCGGCCTGACGGTCGGGCCGGGTCTCCATCCGTTCGGCTGGTGGCATCTGGCGCGCCTGCGCCTGCATCTGGCGACGCATCTCGTCGGCGCTGGTAACGCCGTCAGCATAGGCGCTCCATTGCGCTTCCTGGGCGGAGGTGATCGCCAGCTTGGCCTTCAGCCCCGGCAAGGTCGCCGGATCGGGCAGCATCCGCCCCGGTCCCATCCCCATACCCATGCCGGGGCCGTTGCCGGGCCCCATTCCCTGCGCGCTTGCGTCCAGGGGAAGACAGAGCATCACGGCCAAAACGGACACCGAGGCGGCAGCGGTGAGTCGATCGAAGTACATGACGACCTCCTTAATCAACCAATTTCTAATGTTACCATAGCACCGCCAACCTGTCCGCTTCATGAACGAGATCGTTCGGCCGGAACCAGCCCATCGATCGCGGCCAGTCCGGCCACCGTGCCACGAGGCAACCGCCCGGCGGTGGCCGCCGTCACCCCCCCCAGCGCGATCAACGGCTGCCGGGCGAGGCGTTTCCACAGCCCCAGCCGCACCGGCCCGACCACCGGCGCGCCGGGATGGCTGCGGCTGGGAAAGATCGGCGAGACCAGGGCAGCATCGGCCCCCAATTCCGCCGCCCGGCCCAGCGCGCCGGGCGAGTGAGCGGCAATTGTGAGCAGGACGCGGCGGCGACGCAGCCAGCCCAGCGCCGGAGCCAGCACGCCATGACGGGCCAGTCCTTCGGGCAGATGCAGCCCGGCGGCCCCCAGCCGGGCGGCCAGCCGCCAATCCGCCGCAACGATCAGGGTCAGGCGGCGGCGGCGACACAACGCCGCCAGGGCGGCGGCACGGGCGACGCGGGCGGGATCGCCGTAATGGCGCAGCAATACCCCGCTGCCGGGCGGCAGAGCGGCGGCAGCAGCCAGCGGATCGGGCAGCCGCCCCTCGTCGGTGACCAGGATCAGCGGCGGCCCGGCCCAGCGCGACAGGCCGAGGCGGCTTGAAGAGAGTCGATTGGAGGGGTTTGCTTGGGTCATCGGCTGAGTATAATACCAACCGGTCAAGGACTTGACCGGTTGTATTGCCCCTCTGCCTAAGCGCTCGCCTCCGCTCGCTTGGCCGCCGCCGTAATGGCGGCTAAATACCGGCCAACGGATCAAATCCAGGGTTGGCCGGTATAATCCGCTCGGCCCGCCCCTGCCCGGCCGACTTGTAAAAAGGGTGTTCCGCCGTGTCCGATATTGCCGACGGCCTTGCCGCCATCCATTCCCGCATTGCCGCCGCCGAGACCGCCGCCCACCGCGCGCCCGGCTCGGTCGCCCTGGTCGCCGTGGCCAAGACCCATCCCGCCGAGGCCGTCATCGCCGCTCTCGCCACCGGGCAGCGTCTGTTCGGCGAGAACCGGGTCCAGGAGGCGAAAAGCAAATATCCCGACCTGAAGGCGCTCCACCCCGATCTGCGGCTGCATCTGATCGGGCCGCTCCAGACCAACAAAGTGCGCGAGGCGGTGGCGCTGTTCGACGTGATCGAGACCCTCGACCGCCCCAAGCTGGCCCGGGTACTGGCCGACGAGATCGAACGGGCCGGACGTCGCCCCGACATCCTGATCCAGGTCAATATCGGTCGCGAGCCGCAAAAAGCCGGGATCGATCCGGATCAGGCCGACACCCTGATCGCGCTGTGCCGCTCGGAATACCGGCTGGAGCCGTCGGGGCTGATGTGTATCCCCCCGGCGGGCGAAGACCCCGCCCCGCATTTCCGCCGCTTGGGCGAGATCGCCGCCCGCAACGGCCTGTCGGTGCTGAGCATGGGGATGAGCGAGGATTTCCCCACCGCGATCGCCTGTGGGGCCACCCATGTCCGGGTCGGCTCGGCGATCTTCGGCCATCGCGGATAGGATGAAGCGGACCGCTTTGGGGGCCGTCACCCCCGGGCTTTGACCCGGGGGTCGATGGGACAGGGGCATGACGGGCCGGGTGTTTCCCCCTAACCCGGACACACCTTAATCCTGGTCGAACCGCCCACGGAACTCCTCGATCAACTGGTTGAGGACGAAGGGGTCGGTGCAGGAATGATGCAGCCGCACCGACAGCGGGATCAGCATCCGCTCGCCCTCGGTATAACGTTGTCCGAAATAAAAGAAGCTCTGCCCCACCATCTGCTCGGGCCGCCAATGGAGGGTCAGGCCGGTAAAGCGCAGGTTGGACAGGTTCCCCATGAAATGGGCATAGCGGAAGATGTCGCTGGGCCCAGCCGCCGCCCCGGTCGGAGACCGGACCAGCGCCAGTTGCTCGCGATAGGCGGCGGAAAAGGTCGCCAGATCCTGGCGATAAACGTCGTCCAGCACCAACGACTGGAAGCGGTCATCGCCACCGACCGCAACCGGAATGAAGATCGGGGGATTGCCCAGCCGATACCACGTCCCGTCGATCTTGCGCAGATTGAACGAGGGATGTCCGGCCAGGGTCTGGGCCAGATGCCAGACCAGAAAGGAAAAGAAGGATTCCGCCTCGGGCGTGGCGCGATAGCGCACCCAGGCCCGGCTGACGTCGAGTTGCAGCGTCACATCGACATGGGGATTTTGCAGATCGGGGCCGCTGAAGAAATCCAGCGCCCAGCCGAGCCAGCCGGGCAGATCGGCCGGGTCGATGCGGTGGGGATCATAGCGGGCGGGAATCGAACTCATGGGGGGCCTCGGATCCGGTCTCGTCGGGTCAGTGCCGGGACGATACCATGGAGATCGACCGGGGACACAACCCACCTTCGACGTCAGAACATACGCCAGACCTTGAACCGCGGGCCGGGGCCGCGTAGCTTGGCAAATTGTGTCCACCCTCCTGGCGTATCGGAAGACTGTTCCATCAGCCGGGGGCAGGGCGGCAATATTATTACGCGCGGGACCCGCAGGCATCGCCGAAGATGTCGTGCTTCCCGCTATTCGCATGCGTTGACCCGACATGAGGCCGGCGAGAAGACAAGGAACGGTATCGATGAACGCTGAACAGGATCTTCCCTTCCTCCATCACCCCCATCCTGCGCCGGTCGCCGTCGACGTGCGGGCCGCCATGCTGGAAAATCCCGGATTTGGCCGCGTCTTCACCGATCACATGGTGACTGTCCGCTGGACCGAAGGGCGCGGATGGCACGATGCCGAGGTGCGGCCCCGCGAGGCGTTGACGCTTGATCCGGCCAACGCCGTCCTGCATTACGCCCAGGAGATTTTCGAGGGGCTGAAGGCCTATCGCACCCAGGACGGCGGCATCTCGCTGTTCCGCCCCGAGCAGAACGCGCTGCGCTTCCAGACCTCGGCCGAACGTCTGGCGATGCCGATCCTGCCGGTGCCGGTGTTCCTGAAGGCGGTCGAGCATCTGGTCAAGATCGATTCCGCCTGGATTCCGGGCGGCGAAGGCAGCCTGTATCTGCGCCCCTTCATGTTCGCCAACGAAGCCTTCCTGGGCGTTCGTCCCTCGTCCGAATATCTGTTCGTCGTGATCGCCAGCGCGGTGGGCGCCTATTTCAAGGGCGGCAAGAAGGCGATCAGCGTCTGGTTGTCCGACCATTACACCCGCTCGGCGGCCGGTGGCACCGGCGCGGTGAAGTGCGGCGGCAATTACGCCGCCAGCCTGATCGCCCAGGCCGAGGCCAGCCGCAACGGCTGCGATCAGGTCGTCTTCCTCGATTCCAAGGAGCATCGCTGGGTCGAGGAACTGGGCGGCATGAACATCTTCTTCGTGTTCGAGGATGGCTCGCTCCAGACGCCGCCGCTCAGCGGGACGATCCTGCCCGGCATCACCCGGGCCTCGCTGATCGCACTGGCCCGCCGCGAGGGCCGCGAAGTGCGCGAAGAACGCTATAGCATCGAGCAGTGGCGCGCCGACGCCGCCAGCGGCAAGCTGCGCGAAGCTTTTGCCTGCGGCACCGCGGCGGTGATTTCGCCGATCGGCGAGATCAAGGGCACCGACGGCAGCTTCACCATCGGCGACGGCTCCAGCGGCCCGGTGTCGGCGGCGCTGAAGGCACAGTTGGTCGGCATCCAGCGCGGCGAGATCGCCGATACCGAAGGCTGGGTCCGCCAGATCGCCTAATGTAACCGTTACCCCCTGCGGCCGCCGATGATCCGCGCGGCCGCAGGGGCTTCCTCCCGTCAGGATTGGGGCGAAGGCCCTGCTTCTGCCGCCTCGCGGCGCTGGGCGTAATGGCGGGCCAGGGCCGAGCAGGCCATCAACTGAATCTGATGAAACAGCATGATCGGCAATACGATCATGCCGACTTGTGCCGCCGGAAACAGGACGTTGGCGATCGGGACACCGCTCGCCAGACTTTTCTTCGAGCCGCAGAACACGATCGCGATCTCGTCGGCCTTGTTAAAGCCGAGCCAGCGGCTGAACAAGGTGGTCAGCACCAGCACTACCACCAGCAAGACACAAGCGATCACGATCATTCCGGCCAGTCCGTCGAGCGGCATTTTCTGCCACAGGCCGTTCACCACCGCCTCGCTGAAGGCGATATAGACCACCGACAGAATCGAGCCGCGATCGACCAGCCCGACCAGTTGCTTGTGCCCTGCCACCCAGCCGCCAATCCATGGCCGCAACAGGTGGCCGGTCACGAACGGCACCAGCAATTGCAGCATGATCGCCTTGACCGAATCGAGCGACATCCCGCCGCTGCCCTGGACCTTCATCAGCAAGGCGACGAGAAGCGGGGTCAGAAACACCCCGATCAGGTTCGAGGCCGAGGCGCTGCAAATCGCCGCCGGAACGTTGCCCCCCGCCATCGAGGTAAACGCGATCGAGGATTGCACCGTCGAGGGCAGGCAGGCGAGATACAGCACCCCGACCGCCAGCGGTTCCGGCAGTAGCCAGGTGGGGGCAAAGGCCTGAATCGCCACCCCCAGAATTGGGAACATCACGAAGGTGCAGGCCAGCACCAGCAGATGCAGCCGCCAGTGGGTCGCCCCGGCGAACACCGCTTCGCGCGACAGACGCGCCCCGTGCAGGAAGAACAGCAGCGCGATCGCAAAATCGGAGAAATGGTGGAAATAGCGGCCGAAATCGCCGCTGGCAGGCAGAAACGAGGCCAGACCGACGGTTGCGATCAGGATCAGGGTGAAGGAATCAAGGCGCAGGTGGGACAGCACGATCGGGCGGACTCCACAAATGAGCTGAGACACGAGGCTCCCGATCCCCGACCGGGCACATCACGGAAGGCAGGCAAGGGAGAGGATATCCCCTCCCCTTTTCCACCGGACGGGCTTTACTTAAGAATCCGATAATTGCTCGGTCACCCGCGCCGTCCAGGCCATCGCCATCGCCGAGCCCAGGAAGATGCAGTGGATCAGAACCTGAAGCGCGACGTGCTGCCATTCCATATGCGTCACGTTGATGAAGGATTTGAGCAGATGGATCGATGAAATCCCGATCAGCGCCATCGACAGCTTGATCTTCATCGTCGAGGCATTGACATGCCCCAGCCATTCCGGCCGGTCCGGGTGGTTATCCATCCCCAGACGCGAAACAAAGGTTTCGTATCCGCCAATGATCACCATGATCAACAGATTCGAAATCATCACCACGTCGATCAATCCGAGGACGATCAGCATCAACTCGGATTCCTGAACCGTGTCGATGTTGTGGACCAGATGCAACAATTCCTTCAGGAACATGAAAACGTAAAGAGCCTGGGCAACGATCAGGCCGATATAGAGGGGAGCTTGGAGCCAGCGACTGGAAAAAATGGTAATCGAAAGCAACTTTTCAGCTGGATTCAGGACTTTGTCCTGCCGGGGCTGAACCGGATGATCCGAAGAATGGCTCATGCTGTCATCAATCAGTCAGGGGAAAAAATCTCTCCTATGATGACTGGCAATCGTGGCAATTCCAAGACCTCCCCCATCCCCGTTTCGGGATGGAGGAGGTTTTCGATCAGCGGCGGATCAGTCTGGCGACCAGGGCCGCCAGCGCCAGCGCCCCGCCGAACAGCGACACCGCGATCCAGCCACTGCTGGTCCAGGCCAGGGTCGCCCCGGCCGATCCCGCCGCTCCGCCCAGGAACATCCCGGTCATGAACAAGGTGTTGATCCGGCTGCGGGCCTCGGGGCGCAGGCATAGATCGCGTGCTGGTGCGAGATCATCGCCAACTGAATCCCAAGGTCGAGCAGCACCACGCCCACCACCAATCCGGCCAACCCGCTCCACAGCCCGAACAGCAGCCAGGAGACAACGACCAAGGCGGCTCCGGCCTGGATCACCCGGCGCGGCCCATAGGTGTCGGCAAGACGACCGGCATAGGGAGCGGCGATCACCCCCACCGCACCGATGCCGCCGAACAGCCCGGCAACGCCCGCCCCGAACC
>NZ_AQPH01000057.1 GCF_000442515.1 Magnetospirillum fulvum MGU-K5
GACGCGAACCAGATCGACCGCGCTGAAGCGGGCGGTCAGGTCATCGGTGACCGCGACCACCAGCGAGGCCTTGCCGTCGGCGGCCGAGGCCAAAGCCACCACGCCCGATCCGATCTGCTTCTTGATCTCGTCGGCCATCCCTTTCAGATCCTTGGCGGGAACGCCGTCCAGCACCCGACCGGCAAAGGTGACGCCCCCGATCGAACTGGTCGCGGCGCCCTGGCTGCCGCCGGTGGCGAGTTGCTTGCGGACGTCGGCCAGTTCGCGTTCGAGCTTGCGGCGGTCCTCGATCAGGCTGGCGATGCGGGTCGGCAGAGCGGCCGGGGCAACGCGCAGCACGTCGGCGGCGCGGTGGAGCAACTCTTCCTGCGCCTGAGCCCAGGCGAGGAAGGCCGGGCCGGTCACCGCCTCGATCCGGCGCACCCCGGCGGCGACGGCGCTTTCGCCCACCAGCTTGAAGCCGCCGATATCGCCGGTGCGGTGGACATGGGTGCCGCCGCACAATTCGACCGAATAGGCCGGGCTGCTGTCCGCCCCGCCCATCGCAACGACGCGGACTTCGTCGCCGTATTTCTCGCCGAACAGGGCCATCGCCCCGGCTTTGATCGCCTCGTCCTGGCCCATCAGGGTGGTGGTCACCGGGGCGTTACCGCGAATCTGGCGGTTGACCGCGTCTTCAACGGCGCGGATTTCCTCAAGCGACAACGCCTTATTGTGGGCGAAGTCAAAGCGAAGCCGGTCGGGTCCGACCTGACTGCCCTTCTGGGTGACGTGATCGCCCAAGGCATCGCGCAACGCGGCGTGAAGCAGGTGGGTGGCGGAATGGTGCCCCTTCGTCGCGGCGCGCCGCTCGCTATCGATCGCAAAGGCCCCATCGGTCCCAACCGCGACCGGAGCACCCGCGACAATGCCGAAATGGACGATCAGATCGCCCAGCTTCTTCTGGGTGTCGGTGACGGTAATCGTCGCCTTCGACCCGGCCAGGGTGATGGTGCCGCTATCCCCGGCCTGACCACCGGATTCGCCATAGAACGGAGTCTGGTTGGCGATCACCGCGACACTGGCCCCGACCGGAGCGGTCTCGACCGACTGACCATCAACGACGAGAGCGACGATCTGGCCCTCGGCCTGTTCCGAATCGTAGCCGAGGAATTCGCTGGCACCCACCTTCTCGCGCAGTTCGAACCACAAGGATTCGGTCGCCGCTTCGCCCGACCCGGCCCACGCCTTGCGGGCTTCGGCGCGCTGACGCTCCATCGCCACCGCGAAACCGTCGGTATCGACGCCAAGCCCCTTCGCCTTCAGCGCGTCCTGGGTCAGATCGAGCGGGAAGCCATAGGTGTCATACAGCTTGAAGGCAACCTCGCCCGGCAGTTCGGTATTGGCACCCAGCCGCTGGGTTTCTTCTTCCAGCAGCTTCAACCCCTTATCGAGGGTGGTCTTGAAGCGGGTTTCCTCCAGCCGCAGCGTCTCGGTCACCAGGGCGTTGGCGCGCACCAGTTCGGGATAGGCCGCGCCCATCTGACGGGTCAGCGCGGGCACCAGCTTCCACAGCATCGGCTCGGTCGCGCCCATCAGGTGAGCATGGCGCATCGCCCGGCGCATGATCCGGCGCAGGACATAGCCGCGCCCTTCGTTCGAGGGCAGCACCCCGTCGGCGATCAGGAAGGCGGACGAGCGGAGGTGGTCGGCGACAACCCGGTGCGACACCCGGAACGGGCCGTCGGGATCGGTGTTCGACGCATCGGCCGAGGCTTCGATCAGCGAGCGGAGCAGATCGACATCGTAATTGTCGTGCTTGCCCTGAAGCAGGGCGGCGAGACGCTCGAGCCCCATGCCGGTGTCGATGCTGGGCTTGGGCAGGGCGACGCGGGTCGCCTTATCGACCTGCTCGTACTGCATGAACACCAGATTCCAGATTTCGATGAAGCGGTCACCGTCCTGGTCGGGGCTGCCGGGCGGGCCACCGGCGATGTGGTCGCCGTGATCGTAGAAGATTTCCGAGCAGGGACCGCACGGCCCGGTATCGCCCATCGCCCAGAAATTGTCCGAGGTGGGAATGCGGATGATGCGGGAATCCGGCAGACCGGCGATCTTTTTCCAATGGCCGAACGCTTCGTCGTCGTCATGATAGACGGTGACGAGCAGCCGGTCGGCGGGGATGCCGAATTCCTTGGTGATCAGGGTCCAGGCCAGCTCGATCGCGTGGTCCTTGAAGTAATCGCCGAACGAGAAATTGCCCAGCATCTCGAAAAAGGTATGGTGCCGGGCGGTATAGCCGACATTGTCGAGATCGTTGTGCTTGCCACCGGCGCGAACGCACTTCTGCGCGGTGGTGGCGCGGACGTAATCGCGCTTTTCAACCCCGGTGAAGACGTTCTTGAACTGCACCATCCCGGCATTGGTGAACATCAAGGTTGGGTCGTTGCGCGGGACCAGCGGGCTCGACGGCACGACCGCGTGGCCGTTCTTCTCAAAGAAACCGAGGAAAGTAGAGCGGATGTCGTTGGCGGTCTGCATGGCGGTCCTGAACAAAAAGGGGCGGTGGCGAACGGCCGGGCCGGAATAAAGCCGGTCTTTTTACCCCGCGCCCCTCGGCCCTGTCCAGGATTTGGCGTCCCCGAACCGTCCATGTTATGCTCGCGTCATGCGTGTCTCTCTTGCCATCGTCCTCTCTGCGCTGTTGGCCGTTCCGGTTTGGGCCGCCCCAGCGCCCCCCGCCTCCGCCCAGAGTCAGACCGCCGCGTCGGTGCCATCGGCCGCTCTGCCTCCCGTCGCCGCCCCGTCTCCGCCGTCGCTTCCCCGCTGCGCCGAGGATAGCGAGGGAGCGGCCTGCGTCTGGGGTCGGGTCGAGGGATTCGATGCCGGCTCGATTCAGCTCCACGGCCTGTCGATCGAGTTGGTCGGCATCACCGTACCAGGGCGCAAGGATTTGTGCGGCAACCGGGTCAGCCGCGAAGACTTTGATTGCGCCCGCCCCACCCGCAAAAAGATGGCCGATCTGGTCCGGGGCGGCGTTGCCTGCGAGATCGTTGATGTCGCAAGCGGGCAATTATGGGGGCGCTGTCATACCCTGGACGGCGACCTCGGCCGCCTGCTGATCCTGGCCGGGGTTGCCCGCGCCGCCAAGGACGGCCCGTACGAAGAGCCGCAGCTTCAGGCGATCAATGCCAAACGGGGGCTGTGGGCACCCGAGATCATCCTCCCCCGCGATTGGGACGCAGCAAAGCGCAAGGCCACCGACAATTGACGATGGCCCCGCGACGGATGGCGTAAGGTCAGCCCCAGGGGCCGGGGGTCTTGCCGCCACCCCAGGCCGAACGGGCCGGACCAGCGGTGAACCCCGCCAACGCCTGCAAGCGCTCGATCCGGTCGGCCATTGACGGATGGGTCGAGAACATTTGGGCCAGACCCGATCCGGTCAGCGGATTGACGATGAACAGATGGGCGGTGGCGGGATGGCCCTCGGCCACTGCGTTGGGGATCGCACCCGCGCCTTGCTCCAGCCGGGCCAGCGCCGAGGCCAGCGCCAGCGGATTGCCACAGATTTCAGCCCCGGCGGCGTCGGCTTCGTATTCACGGGTGCGCGAGATCGCCATCTGGACCAGCATCGCCACCAGCGGGGCGAGAATCGCCATCAGAATGGTGCCGACGGTGCCGAGCCCGCCGCCGCCTTCCTCGCCATTGTCGCGATTGCCGCCGAAGAACATCCCGAAATTGGCCAACATCCCGATCGCCCCGGCCAGGGTGGCGGTGACGGTCATGATCAGAGTGTCGCGGTTATGGACATGGGCCAGTTCGTGGGCCATCACCCCTTCCAGTTCCTCGGGCGACAGCATCGCCAACAGGCCCGTGGTGGCGGCGACCGAGGCGTGCTCGGGGTCGCGCCCGGTGGCAAAGGCGTTGGGCTGGGGCTGATCGATCACATAGACCGCAGGCATCGGCATTCCGGCGCGGGCGGTCAGCCGCTCGACGATGCCGACCAGTACCGGCGCGGTCGTGCGATCGACCGGCTGGGCCTGATACATCGACAGCACCATCTTGTCGGAATTCCAATAGGCGTACAGGTTCATTCCGGCGGCGGCGAGCAGCGCGATCACCAGACCGGTCTTGCCACCCAGCATCCAGCCGAGGACAAGGACAAAGGCCGTCAAAGCGGCAAGCAGAAGGGCGGTGCGGGTGTAATTCATGATGACGGACCATCGGCTCGTTGCAAGGGCTCGACCAATTTGGGGCAAAATTCGCCGGATGCAAGCCGTGTCAGGCCCATCACCCCTAGGCGCAGCCGGATGTTGCGGCGGATGCGGCCGGGCCTCTATGATCCTGGGCTGCGACCTTTGGTTTTAGGATTGCCCCGCAATGGTCACCGAAATCTATAGCTGCAAAGACGAGCAGGATCTGCGCGAGGGCAGACTGGATTATTCCTCCGACATCCTTGACCGCGAGGCGGCCGATGCCGATGCCCGGCGGCGGTGTCAGGCCGATCCGACGCTGCGCAAGGTGGCCTATTACGCCGTCCGCGACGATGGCGGGTTTCGGCTGATCCACGCTTATACCAACCCGAACTGGAAAGCGAAGGCCGCGCCCCGGCGCATTGCGGCTCCGCCACCGCCCTATCCCCGCCCTAAAAATGCGGCGAAAGCCCCGCCACCCGGTCTGTTCGCCCGGATCAAACGCGCGTTAGGCCTATGAGCGCGCCCCGCCTCGAATTGCTGCACGCCCGCCCCACGACCGAGAGTCCGGGACGGCTGCCGATCCTGTTTGTCCATGGCTCCTATTGCGGGGCCTGGGTGTGGTCGGAAACCTTCCTGCCCTACTTCGCCCGGGCCGGATTTGCCGCCTATGCGGTGTCGTTGCGCGGGCACGGCGACAGCGAAGGCGATCTTGCCCTCGCCTCCCTGTCCGATTATGTCCAGGACGTCAGCGCCGCCATCGCCCATCTGGGCGGCCGCTGCATCCTGGTCGGCCATTCGATGGGCGGAATCGTCGCCCAACATTGCTTCGGCGATGGCGATTCGGTCGCCGCCTTGGTGCTGCTGGCCAGCGTGCCGCCCTCGGGTCTGGCCAATTCGGCAATGACCTTGATGATGACCTCGCCCGATCTGATGGTCCAATTCGGGCTGCTGCAAAGCCTGGGGCCGTCGGCGGTGACCAGCGACGTGATCCGCCGGGCGATTTTGTCCGACGCGACCCCCGCCGCCGAGGTCGCCCGCCTGCTCCCCCAATTCCAGACCGAATCGCACACGATCAGCTTGGAACTGATGACCCCGCCGCCGCCGCGCCGACCGGCCCCCGCCCGCCCGGTGCTGGTGCTGGGGGAAGCGCCGATCCGATGATCCCGACCGCCGATCTGCGCGAAGCCGCCGCGTTTTACGGTGCCGAGTTGGAGATTTTCGACGGCGCGCCACACGGGCTGATGCTGGATTCGGCCTGGTGGCAGCCAACCGCCGACCGCATCCTCGTCTGGCTGGCCGCCCAGGGCTTTGGCGGAGATGCCGCGGCCCAAAAGGCGGAGACGGTGCCCGGCGATTGAGGGGCAAACCTTGGAGCGTAGCGACTGGCGCGAACAGCGCCCGCGAGCCCATGCGAGCGAAAGCCAAACCGCCGGAGGCGGTGCCCGGCGATTGAGGGGCATGAAGACTCCCCCCTCCCCACTTGTTCACCCTTCCATTTTGCGGGTGCGATCGATAATGTGGGGATGGGTTAGTCTGTCTATATGTTCGCCCAGGTGGCGCAATGGCACTCAGCACGAAACAGGTCAGCGCGGTTTCCGCGTCCGGCGTCGCAGCGGCAACCGCCCGCATTGGCTCCGGCGGCCGGAATGTCGCGTCAACCTCGCGTGACGATGTCGAGCGGCTTGATTACGCCCACCAGACCGGCCTGGGCGAAGAAACCCTGCTGCGCTATCAGCAGGATTCGAACGTCAGTCCCGATGGTGGCCGCCAGCGCGACCCACGTGAGCGACAGGATACCCCGCTGTGGCGCAGCGCGTTCGGCAAGATTCTCCTGGCCGGGACGTCCAATGACGAGGATTCGTCTCACGCACTGCCCACCCTGTTCCTCGATCAGGTACTGCGCGGGATCGGGGTTTATGAACAGAGCATCCGCATCACTTCGCCCAACACGGTCCGCCCGGGCAGCGTGATGAACTATCTGTTCTAAGCGGTCCTTGTCGCAACTGCGGGTCAGGGCAGACGGGCCAGCCGACCGACATTGACACTAAAGCGCGGGTCGCCGTCACGCAAATCGGCCCGGTCGAACCAGCCGATTGCGGCGGCATCATCCCCGGCCACTGCCTCGCCGCCCCGCCAGGAACAGCGCACCACGTTGAGAACGAAGTGATAGCGGACCCGCCCCGCTTCGTCGCGGTCGATCACGTCAAACACGTCGATCACCGGCCCGGCCTTGGCGATCAGGCCGGTTTCCTCCTGCAATTCGCGCAGCGCTGCCTCGGCCACGGTTTCGCCCAGTTCGATCAGCCCGCCGGGAAAGCCCCATTTGCCCTGGTCCGGCTCGTGGGCGCGCAGCACCAGCAACAGAGTATCGTCTCGTTCAAGCAGGGCCAGCACCCCCGGCAGGGGATGGTCGGGATAAGAGCGCGACATCAATACACCTCGGCCCGATACAGATCGGGATCGGCCAGCACTGGAATCAGCAGGTCGGCCAGCCGCGCGACCCAGGCTTCTGTCCCTCCCGGTTCGGCCAGCAAATCCTGGCGGATTTCAAACGACAGGTGGGCCAACCCGGCGGCTCCGGCATGGGTGTCGAGGGTATAATTGATCTCGCGGCCGGAATAAGGCTGGTTGTCGCCGACGATCAGATCCGACCGCGTCCGCAGCGCGGCCAGCACCGGACCGGCCAGACGGGGATCGCGGTTCCACAGCACCCCGATATGCCAGGGGCGCGGCTTCTGTCCCAGCATTTGCGGGGTAAAGCTGTGGAGGCCGATCAGCACTGGCGGAGAACCGTGACGCCACAGATGGCCGATCTGGGTTCCGATGCAGGTGTGATAGGGCCAGAACCAGCGGCGAGCACGGCGGTCGGCCTCGGCCTCATCGACCGCACGATTGCCCGGAACCTCGATGCCACCGGACACGGACGGGATCGAGGAGGGATCGCCCGGCTGGCGGTTGCAATCGATCAGCAATCGGCTGACCCCGCCCAGCACCGCCGGACAGCCCAGCCGCGCCGCCAGCCCCTTAGTGACCTCGGCGGCGCCGCTGTCCCAGGCGATATGGCTGAACCGGTCGGCGGGATCCAGGCCCAGATCGCCATAATATGACGGAATCGCCGCCGAAGCGTGATCGCACACCAGCAGAACCCGCGCCCCGGGCGGGCCTTGGATCAGGGTGAACGGCGCGGGGTCGGCGGGATGGCACGTGTCGGGGTCGGGCAGAAAGGTCAACATCCCGGCACTATAGCCCGGACCCGCCCCGACTTTCGAGCCTGTCGGTTTACCCCGGCGAGCGCATGTCGATCACCCGGCGCGCCTTGCCCATCGAGCGTTCGATTGAATCCGGCAGCAACACCCGGACGCGGGTGGTGATACCGATCAGCGCCTTGATCCGGTGTTGCAGATCGCGGGTGATCGAGTCGTTAAGGCTGGTATCCGGAGCCTGATCGGCCCGCAATTCGACATTGACCGTCACCTGATCGAGGTGGTTATCGCGCGAGACTTCGATCTGGTAATGCGGCGACAGGCGCGTATCGCGCAGCACCAGTTCCTCGATCTGGGTCGGGAACAGGTTGACGCCGCGAATGATCAGCATGTCGTCGGACCGGCCGGTGATCTTGCCCATGCGGCGGAAGCTGCGCGCGGTGCCGGGCAGCAGCATCGTCAAATCGCGGGTGCGATAGCGGATCACCGGCATCGCTTCCTTAGTCAGGCTGGTGAACACCAGTTCGCCCATCTGGCCGTCGGGCAACACCTCGCCGGTGGTGGGGTCGATCACCTCGGGATAGAAATGATCTTCCCACAGATGGGGGCCGTCCTTGGTCTCGATGCATTCGCTGGCAACGCCGGGGCCGATCACCTCGGACAGGCCATAGATATCGACCGCGTCGATCCCCAGCCGGGTCTCGATCTCGCCCCGCATCGCCCCGGTCCAGGGCTCGGCCCCGAAAATGCCGATCTTCAGCGGGTTATTGTTCGCGCCGATTCCCATCCGGTCCATCGCATCGGCCATCGCCAGCATATAGCTGGGGGTGACCATGATGATCTCGGGCTTGAAATCCATCATCAGCTGAATCTGTTTTTCGGTCTGCCCGCCCGACATCGGGATCACGGTGCAGCCCAGCCGTTCCGCGCCGTAATGCGCCCCCAACCCGCCGGTGAACAGGCCATAGCCATACGAGACGTGGCACTTGTCACCACGGCGGCCACCGGCGGCGCGGATCGAGCGCGCCACCACTTCGGCCCACATGTCGATGTCGTTGCGGGTATAGCCGACCACCGTCGGCTTGCCGGTGGTGCCCGAACTGGCATGGACCCGGACCACCTCGTCCATCGGCACCGCGAACATGCCGAAGGGATAAGTCTGGCGCAGATCGTCCTTCGAGGTGAAGGGGAAGCGGGCGAGATCCTTCAACTCGGTAAAGTCGTCGGGATGAACGCCCTTGGCCTGACAACGCAGCCGGAAATGCTCGATATTGGTGTAAGCGTGGTTCAGCGACCACTTCATCCGCCGGGTCTGGAGGGCGGTGATCTCGTCGCGGCTGGCGGTCTCGATCGGGTCGAGAATATCAGGGGAAGGCGGGCTGCGGCGATCAAGACTGGTGGACAAGGACACTTCCTCCCTTGCGGGTATGGCGCCGGCCCCGACGGACGGGGACGGTGGCGGGCGATGGCCGGGCGGACTCCGCCGTGGCGGGCATCATGGATTTTCCTCGAGAATATGGCCGTCGAGGATACGGCATTGGCCGCGAAACAGAGCCACCACGTCGCCGGTCTGAGTGGTGACGATGACGTCATAGGTTCCGCTCCGCCCCTTGCGAAAGACCTCGCGGCCTTCGGCGGTCAGGCGGTCGCCCAGATGGGCAGCGGCGGGATAGGTGATGGTGCAATTCTGGCCGACGGCGACGCGGCCATGGGAATTGCAGGCATAGGCAAAGGCGTCGTCGGCCAGCTTATAGGTGAATCCGCCATGGCAGATTCCGACGCCATTCAGCATGTCTTCGGTCACGGTCATCGACAGGCGGGCATAACCAGGTCCGATCGCATCGAGCGACACGCCCAGAAAGCGTGACGAATTATCGCGCTTGCGGATCGCCGCGCCCACACGTTCGGCCAGGGCCTGGGCCTTGGCGTGGTCGGTCATCGTCCCCCCCCGGTCCCGCGTCCACCATTCCGAAGGCGATTGTGATACCGGCTTGACGGCGCCGACGCAAGCCGGTCGGGGACTATTCGCGCTGGATAATGACGCCGTACCAGCCCAGACCGGCATAGGTCTCGTAACCGGGGGTTTTGGCATAGGCGATCAGGTTGCCGTCGATGTCGCTGTAATAGCCGATCGTCCCCGATGCGGTTCGCAGCGGAAAGATCTCGGTCAGCACGCCGCGCTGGTCCGAGGCGGCAATCACCCGATGGCGGGAATCCAGCAAAAGGCAACGGCTGCGCGCTTTGTCCTCGGGGGCGAGGCGAACACCGTCAACCACCGCCTGCGCCTGACTCTGCCAGTCGAAAAAGATGCCCAACGCCCCGATCGGCTTGGCGTCGATATCGCCGCCCTCGCGGATCGCGGTGGCATAGGTCGCCACCATCGACTGGTTCAGCCCCCCGGCCCGCTCGATATCGACCACGGCGAAATCAGCCCCGCTGGCCGTCGCCATCGCCTCGCGGAACCAGGACTGGCCCGACACGTCGGTACCGACCACGCCGGGATAACGGTCGGGGCGGCCGTTGGCGATCACTTTACCGTTGGCATCGGCGACCCACAGATCAAGATAGACCGTGTAGGAATCGAGGATCACCCCCAACCGGCGGCTGGCCTCGGCGCTGAGCTCGCGGGAGCGGGGATCGGCGGCGCAATCGACCACGGCGGCATCGGTCGCCCACCAGCGGACGTCGCACGACCGTTCGTACAGATTGCGGTCGATGATCTCGACGGTGTTATGGGCCAGATCGGACAGGCGCTCGCCCTGCACCTCGCGGATACGCGCGGCCATCTCGGTCCCGAACTGGGACAGGTGGTCGAGCCGTCCGCGCAAATCGGTCTGCAACGATCCGGTCAGCACTGAGATTTCGTTCGAAATCGCCTTAACCTCTTCGGCGACAACGGCAAACCCCCGCCCCAGATTGCCGACCCGGTTAGCTTCGATCGTTGCATTAAGCGCCAGCATCCGGGATCGGCGGGTAATGCCGTTGATCCGACGAATCTTCTCGTCGGCGGCTTGCGCCACGCCCCCCGTGATTTCCAGCAATTGTTCGATCATCCCGTTCCCCTACCTTGCAATGCCCGGCACAGCTTGAAACGTAATGTAGCTCACCGTGACAACGTCACATGTCAGCAATAAATATGCCGGACGCAGTCCCCAGCGTTTCCGCCATTTCCCGAACCGCAGCCCGATTGCTGTGCACCGGATTAGAGCGCGGCAGCCCATTTCATAGGCAATTTCGGGCTTTAGTGAAAGGGCTGTCGGGCGATGGTGACGAGGGTTGTTTCCCTTGCAACCCTTCCGGCCCAAAGGTAGGGTCGAAAGACGATCTTTCGGCACGGGGGACGGGTGACGGCGTCGTTGGGCACTGAGTGGGGGAACAAAATCCGCGAGACGCTGGCCGCAGAATCGGTCAAGTCCGTGATTGCCCTTCTGACACCGATCGGATTTAGCGACGCGTTGCGCCGTCGCCGTGCCCGGCTGATCCTGGGCCGGGTCCGTCTCGTCGCCTCGGTGTTCGCCGTGCTGACCCTGCTGTGGATTCCGCTCGATCTGGCGATCTTCAAGACGACGATGGCGCTGTATCTCGCCGCGTTGCGGGTGCTGGCCAGCGTTGCCTTCATCCTGCTGGCGCTGTCGTTCCGCCGAACCGACAGCCCCCAGGCCGCCACCCTGTCCCTGGTGTGGCTGCTGGCGATCCCCACCTTGTTCTTCCTGATCAGCCACCCCTTGCTGGCGCAATTCCCCCTGCTCAGTCCCGAGCAGCAGGTGGTGGCCGCCGGATATGCCTTCCTGCCCTTCGTGATGGTTGCCGGGCTGGCGATGTTCCCGGTTTCGGCGTTAGAGGGAGCCCTGCTCGGGCTTGGCCCGCTGCTGGCCTATTTCCTGACCGGATTGATGAGTTCCCAGCTTCTGCCCTTCGCCTCGCATCTGGGGGCGCAATGGTTGCTGCTGTTGCTGACGGTGGTGGCGACCCTGGCCGGGATGAGCCAGCTCCGCTTTCTCGACCGTCTTGTCGATGAAGGGGCGTTCGATCCGGTCACCGGCACCTATAGCCGCCGGATCGGCGAAATCCTGCTGGCGCAAAGCTTCATTACCGCCCAGAGGGTCGAGGCGCCGCTGGCGGTGGCCCTGGTCCGCATCGAGGATCTGGCCGGACTGAGCGAACAATACGGCCCCGAGGAAGGCGATGCCGCCCTCTCAACCGTCGCCCAGGCGCTGCGGCTGGTGCTGCGGCGCGGCGATCTGTTGATCCGTTGGGGGGAGGCAGAGTTCCTGGCGATGATGCCCAATTCCGGCGGCCCCGGCGCGGCTGGGGCGATGGAGCGGATGTGCGCCGGGGGATTGGGGCCGCGCCCGGATGGCGGGCCATTGCTCGTCACCGCCGGAACCGCCGAACGGCGGGCCGATCACGCGGAAAGCTGGGAAGATTTGGTGGCCCGCGCCGACGGGCGACGGGCCGGGGACGGACAGGCCGCCCCCGCCACGATCTGACCGAGGGTCAGGCTTCGCCCAAAGCGGCGAGGTAGAGCGCGAGAATCTGCTCTTCCTCTTCACGCTCCTGACGGTCTTTTTTGCGCAGGGAAATGATCTTGCGCAGAACCTTGACGTCAAAGCCCTGCGACTTGGCCTGGCCATAGACGTCTTTAATGTCGTCGGACAGCCCCTTCTTCTCATCCTCCAACCGTTCGATCCGGTCGACGAACTGGCGAAGGGCGTCGGCGGCAATACCGCCGATTTCGTTGCTGCTGGTGTCTTCGCTCATGAAGCGCGGTCCTAGAGATGAAAGCAAGTTGCCGACCATAGCCAAGCCTTGGCCCCGGTTCAAGCCGGTCGCAGCGCCGTGTGATCGGCGCTTTGCGGCCCTCCCGGTAAAAAATGCCGGGTCATTCCTGCCGCCCGTCCCCTTATCCCAAGCGATCCTGGCGGAAAGACTGGGTTATCGGCTTGGCACGGCGATTGCGCATTGTTTTCAGGTGACCCTCCGCAACTGGGCAAGGAGCCTGCGGCATGACCTTCGATATCGCCCCTGACTGGCTTGACTTGGCGATCGGCGGATATTTTTCGTCCGTTCCGCAAAGCCAGAAGGATGCGGTGCGGTCAGCCCCGGTCCCGACCTGTCCCGATCGCGCCACCCTGGCCGCCCTGGTGCGCGAATTGTGTGCCGAGGGGACGCTGTCCCCCGATCAGATGAACATGATGTTCGATTCGGCCGAACTGGCGGACGTCGCCGGAATTGGCGGCGGACAGGATGCCGCCGCCCTCGCCTAACCCGACACTTAATACCAACTGGCCAATGAATTGACCCGCCGTATTGCCCCTCGGCCTAAGCGGGCGCATCCGCGCCCTTGGCCGCCGCCGGAATTGGCGGCTAAATACCGGCCAACGGATCAGGCCGGTATTTAAGACACCTTCGGGGCCAGCCCGATCTCGCGGCGATTGACCCGGATCATCGACAGGGCAAGACCGCCCACCGCCCACACCACCGAAATCGCCAGCGCCAGCAGATAATGCGAGTCCGACAGCAAGGCGGCGGGTTCGGCGTAGAACGGTGCGCGGATGATCTCCAGCGCGTGGCTGACCGGATTGATCAGCATCACCGCCTTCATCGCCGTCGGCACATTGTCGAGCGGGAACAGCGCACCGGACAACATCCACAGCGGCATCAGGAACACCATCATCACGGCGTGGAACGCAGCGGTCGAGCGCATCCCCCAGGCCAGCAGGAAGCCCAGCGTCGAGAAGCCGATTCCAGCCAGCACAAAGCCGCCCACCACCATCACCACGCCGCCCAATCCCAGGCTGAGCCCCAGCACCGGCGCGGCGGCCAGAAAGATCATCGTCTGGATCAGCGCGATCGAGGTCGCCCCAATCACCTTGCCCAGCACGATCGCCAGCCGGGACACCGGCGCGACGAGGACGCCTTGAAGGAACCCGGCATCACGGTCCTCGATGATCGTGATCGTCGAGAACACCGCCGAAAACAGCATCAGCATCAGCATGACGCCGGGATAGAAATATTCGAGATAGGTGACGTTCTCCATCCCCGGAATGCGGAACGATCCGGCGAAGCCAAAGCCGAGGAACAGCCAGAACAGCAACGGCTGGGCGATGGTGCCGATCACCCGTTGCGGCTGGCGGAAAAAGCGCACCATCTCGCGACGGGCCAGAGACAGGGAAACGCGGGCGAGCGAGCTCATGCTGGGTCCTCTTATTCCTGGCCGGAGGCGGCGCCGGTGACGCGGACGAACACATCGTCGAGACCGGGTTGCTTGATCGAGATCGAGCGGATATCGGGGCGATAGCGCTGGAGAATCTTTTCCAGCAAGGGCAGGCTGTCGCCATTCTCGGTCTCGGCCAGCCGAACCTCGTCGCCGACGACCGAGGCGGTCAGCCCCAATTCGGATTCAAGACGCCCGGCCAGAACCTTGGCGTCGCGCGACTGGATCACCACCATTTCGGTGCCGATCATCGCCCGCAGCGCCTGGGGGGTATCATAGGCCATCAGCTTGCCTTCGCGCATGATCGCGACGCGATCGACATCCTCCGCCTCGGAAAAGACGTGACTGGTCATCAGAATGGTCAGGCCGCGTTCGTGATGCAGACGCTGCAAGGCTTCGAGGAAGTTGCGCCGCGACACCGGATCAAGCCCGGTGGTCGGCTCGTCGAGCAGCAGCACGCGGGGATTGGTCATCAGCACCTTGGCCAGTTCGACCTGACGGGCCAGACCGCCCGAGAGCGTCTCGACCCGGTTGTCGAGCCGCCCGCCCAGATCTGTCCAGGCCAGCGCCTCATCGCGGCGTGCCAGATACTCGGCGGCGGGAATGCCATAAAGATCGGCCTGAATCGCCAGATTTTCGGCCACGGTCAGTTGCTTGTCGACCGCCGGGCTTTGGAACACCACGCCGAGGACGTCGCGCACCCGCGCCGGTTCGGTCAACAGGTCAAAGCCTGCGATGCTGACCTGTCCGGCGCTGGGCCGTGCCAGCCCACAGAGGATGCGGAACAAAGTCGATTTCCCGCTTCCGTTCGGCCCCGACAGAATCGCGAACTCCCCTTCGCGGACCTCAAGCGACAGATCCGAGACCGCGACGTGCGGAGCAACCTTGCGGCTGCCGGGGTAGATATGAGTCAGGTTCCTGATACGGATCATCGGTTGACCGGCTCCCATCCCGATGGAAAGCGCGCACTCTTCCACAGGGCAGGGTATCGGTAAAGCCCGCAATAGGCTCGACGAGAAACGGCCCCCGGTCCATGACGAAACGGGGGCCGCGTCCTCACCGTCCCAGTGCCGCCCTCACCCCGGCGCCATAGGCCGGATCGATCTTATCGAACAGAGCGATCTGACGCTCGACGATGAAGTCGGGGACACCGCCCATCGCCGCGGCGATATTGGAGAACAGGCGGCTCCGCTGGCCGGGGTCAAACAAGGCGAACAAAGCGCGCGGCTGACTGAAATCGTCGTTGCCCTGGCGATGGTCGAAGCGATCGGCATCGCCAGCGAGACGCAACGGCGGCTCCTTGACCGTCGGGTCCTGGGCCGGACCGTTGAACGAATTGGGTTCGTAATACGCATCCGGATTGCCGGTATCGTTGCGGAAGAACCGCATCGCCCCGTCCTTATGATAATGGTGCACCGGGCTGTGGGGCGCGTTGACCGGCAGCGCCTCGTAATGCGTCCCCAGACGGTGACGGTGCGCATCGGCATAAGAGAACAGCCGGGCCTGCAACATCTTGTCCGGCGAAAAGCTGATGCCCGGAACGATGTTCGACGGCGACAGGGCCAGTTGCTCGATCTCGGCGAAGTAATTGTCGGCATTGCGGTCGAGCACCATCTCGCCGACCTCGATCAGCGGATAATCCTGGTGCTGCCACACCTTGGTGAGGTCGAACGGGTTAAACGAGGTCTTTTCCGCGTCGAGTTCCGGCATGATCTGGACCTTCAGGGTCCATTTCGGCAACTCGCCCCGTTCGATCGTGCCGAACAGCGCCTCCTGATAGCTTTCGCGGCTGCGGCCGACCACTTCGGCCGCCTCGGCATTGGTGAAGTGGCGGTGGCCCTGCTGGGTCTTGAAGTGGAACTTGACCCAGAAACGCTCGCCGTCATCGTTCCAGAAGCTGAAGGTGTGGCTGCCATAGCCGTTCATATGCATCGGCGTCTGCGGCAGGCCGCGATCCGAGAACAGGATCGTCACCTGATGCAGGCTTTCCGGGCTGAGCGACCAGAAATCCCACATCGCGGTCGGCGACCGCAGATTGGTGCGGGGATGACGTTTCTGGGTATGAATGAAATCGGGAAATTTCAGCGGATCGCGAACAAAGAACACCGGCGTGTTGTTGCCGACCAGATCCCAATTGCCGTCTTCGGTATAGAACTTGATCGCAAAACCACGGACGTCGCGCTCGGCATCGGCGGCTCCCGCTTCACCGGCGACGGTCGAAAAGCGGGCGATCAGCGGCGTGGTCTTGCCGACGGCCGAAAACAGCTTGGCCCGGGTATAGCGGCTGATATCGTGGGTGACGGTGAAATGGCCGTGCGCACCCCATCCCTTGGCGTGAACCACCCGTTCGGGAATCCGCTCGCGGTTCTGGTGAGCCAGCTTTTCCAGCAACTGATAATCCTGAAGCAGCACCGGGCCGCGCGGACCGGCGGTCAGGCTGTTCTGATTATCGGAAACCGGCGCGCCGGCCGAGGTGGTCAGTGTCGGACGCTCCGTCATCTTGCCCTCCTGAGTTATGATAGTGTTGAGTGTATCTCCCCATTTTTATCGCATCAAATCGATTGAATCAGCCGCAACGATAGGCTAAGCCTATCAAACCATGACCTTCCGTGATCTCCAATATCTTGTCGCCCTGGCCGATTTGCGCCATTTCCGCCGGGCCGCCGAATCCGTTCACGTCTCGCAACCGACCTTGAGCGGTCAGATCCGCAAGCTTGAGGATATGTTGGGGATCGTGCTGTTCGAACGCGATGGCCGCTCTATCGCCCCCACCCCGGCAGGGGATGCGATCATCGCCGAGGCTCGCCACGCCCTGGCCCACGCCGCCGCGATCCGCGACATCGCCAATGCCTTCCGCGATCCCCTGGCCGGACCGTTGCGGCTGGGACTGATCGCCTCGCTGGGGCCATATCTGGTCCCCGACCTCATCGCCCAGGTCGGACACGATGCCCCCCGGCTGGAATTGATCGTCAGCGAGAGCCTGACCCCCGACCTGATCACTGCGGTACGCACCCGCGAACTGGACGCCGCCGTGATCGCCACTCCGGCCGACGAAGGCGAGTTGGTTGAATACAGCCTGTTCGACGAACCGTTCCTGCTCGCCCACGCTCCCGACCACCCGCTGGCTGCGATCGCGGCGCCGTCACTGGCCGAAATCGAGCGCGGCACCTTGTTGCTGTTGACCGAAGGGCATTGCCTGCGCGATCAGGCTCTGTCGCTGTGCGGTGCCGCGTCGGTTGATTCCAGCGTCAAGGCCGCCAGTCTGGTCACCCTGATCCGATTGGTGGAACGCGGACACGGCGTTACCTTGCTGCCGGAACTGGCCGCCATCGACGCCGGGGCGCTGACCCTGCGCCGCCTGCCCGGTGCCGGGGCCAGCCGACATTTGCGCCTGATCGCCCGTCGCGCCTTCCCCCGCCCCGACGCCTTGCGCCTGATCGCGAAATCCGCCCGCATCGTCGCCAGGGCCAGCGGCCTGTCCGTTCCGGGCGCATAAAAAACGCAACAAAAAAGGCCGTCCCCTTGCGGTACGGCCTGCGGCAACATCTTGATATTTTAGGAGAAAAATGGTGCTGCCGAAAGGAATCGAACCTTCGACCTTACCCTTACCAAGGGTACGCTCTACCGACTGAGCTACGGCAGCATCGTCACTTTTCATCTCGTCGTTTTGCGGCAGAGCCGGTCAGCGGCGAGGCGCGCTTTATGCCACAGGGTTCCCCCCTGTGCAAGCCCCTTCTCGACAGTTTTTTCACTAAAATCATCGAACCGTCCCCCTGCCCCGGCCCAGCCCCATCCTTCGGTTCATCGCCGCCACAAAATAGTCTATGGTTGCAAGGCCTGTCGCCAAGGGCCCAACGGGGGCGAACGGACGGTGGGTGGAGCGCGACATGGCCGATACCGACAACGCGATCAACGCAGCCCTGGGTTTGTCCGATAACCGCGAGGCGGTCTACGACGTCACCGTCGAACTGTCGGCGGTGTTGGGAACGGCGACCCTGCCGATCGCCCAGTTGCTGAAGCTGGGTCGCGGCGCCGTCGTTGAACTCGACCGCAAGGTCAACGATCCGGTCGATCTTTATGTCAACCGCAAGCGGATCTGCCGCGCCGAAGTGGTGGTGGTGGAAGATCACCTTGCCGTCACCATCACCGAAGTTCTGAAACGTGCCGCCGACTGACCCGACCGACCCGGACAAGCCCCTCCGCACGGGATGGACGACCGGAGCCTGCGCCACCGCCGCCACCCGCTCGGCGCTTGGGGCGCTGCTGGGCCACGGCTTTGACGATCCGGTTGAAATCACCCTCCCCCGGGGCGAAAGACCTTCGTTCGCCTTGGCCTTTTCCGAGGCCGGTCCCGACTGGGCCCGCGCCGGCGTGGTCAAGGATGCGGGCGACGACCCCGATGTCACCCACGGCGCCACGATCGTCGCCACCCTACGCCGGGGCGAACCCGGACGCGGTTTGCTGTTTCGCGCCGGTGACGGCGTCGGCACCGTCACCAAGCCGGGGCTACCGCTGGCGGTAGGCGAACCGGCGATCAACCCGGTGCCACGGCGGCTGATGGGGCTTGTCGCCGCCGCCGCCGGGATTGCCGATCTAGAGATCGAGATCTCGGTACCCGAGGGCGAGCGGATCGCCACCCGCACCTGGAACCCCCGCCTCGGCATCCTGGGCGGTATTTCGATTCTCGGCACCACCGGGATTGTGGTGCCCTATTCCTGCTCGGCCTGGATTCATTCGATCCAGCGCGGCATCGACGTCGCCCGCGCCGCCGGGATCAACCACATCGCCGGATGCGTCGGCAACACCTCGGAAAAGGCGGTGGTGCGCCATTACGGCCTGTCGCCCGAGGCGATCATCGACATGGGCGATTTCGCCGGTGGAATGCTGACCTATCTGCGCCGCCATCCGGTGGCGCGGGTCACGATCGCCGGAGGCTTCGCCAAGATTACCAAGCTGGCCGCCGGTCACCTGGACCTGCATTCGAAGCGCAGTCAGGTCGATCCGGCCCGGCTCGCCGACATGTTGGCCCGTCTGGGGGCCGGACCGGCGGTGATCGCCCGCGCCGCCGCCGCCAACACCGCGTTGGAAGTGCTGGAACTGGCCCAGGACAGCAACTTGCCCCTGGGCAACGCGATCGCCCGCGAGGCCGCGGCGGTCGCCCGCGCCACCCTTGACCGCCCTGAAATTGTACTGGATGTGCTGGCCTTCGACCGTCAGGGAGGCTTGGTCGGAGACAGCGAGGCCTGACCGTCCCTGCGCCTTGCTCCGGCCGGAACACGGTGCCATCATCCGCCTCCGATCGACAGAGACCGGCCGTTTGAGCCGATGAGCGGACGGAGCCGCTGGAACCGATGACAACACACAGCCGCGGATCGACCTTCGATAACAAGGTTGGCGACCTGCTGGCTTTGACCCAAGATCTGACGATCACTCAGATTCTGGTTTTACGCCGGATGACCCTGGTCGACCCCACCGCCTTGGCCTGGGCGACGACGCGCGAATTAGAGGTGGTGTTCAACGCGATTCTCGACCGCGCGGTCTCGAAAGTCGGGCTGGACGCGCTGGCCGCCGCTGCCGACGATCAGTTTGCGGCGTTGCTGCCGCCCGGCACCGAAGAGGAACTGAGCGCCGAGCGCTGGCGGCTGTTCGATCTGGCCCAGAAATATCTGGTCCGGCGCAAGCCCCGCCGTGTCGCGGTCAAGGTCGCCCCTCCCCCGCCGCCGGAGGATATCGAGAGCGAGATCGTCTTTTCCTCGTTCAAGCAATTGTTCGACGAATGCCTGTCCCGCTATGCCCGACAGTCGCTCCAGACGATCGTGGTCGGCCCCAACCATGCCAGCCTGCGCCCCCACGTCCCGGTGCCGTTCGTGCTCGCCCCCGGGTTCGCCGCCTGTTACGAAACCCTGCTGCGTCTTCATGTTCTGCCCGACATCCGCACCACCCGGCGCATCCGCGAGTTGGAGACCCGCCGCGACTGGAGCGACAACGGCGCCAACCGGCTGATTGGAATCGTTCAGTCGGGCGAGAGAGACAATCCGATCCTGGAAACCTGGGATTCGCGCTGGTCGGCCTATCAATCCGAAGGGGTCGGGGCGAAGGCCAAGCGCAAGGACGACCCGTGGAGCCTGTTCGCCGAAGCCGCCGCCAAGGGCGGGTTCGTGCCCCCCACCGAGGCGGATTTGCCGCTGCTTCACGCCGTACTGCGCTGGGATGCGGAGGTGCTGGCCGAGGCCTGGCGGGGCATCACCTTGCTTTATCAGCAGGAATTCACCCCCAAGAACCGGGCCGAACAAGCGCGCGAAGGCGCGCTGCGCGACGGGATGGTCCGGACGATCCGCGAGCTTCCGGTCCGGGCGGGGGACATGCTGGCGGTCAAGGCGTTCTTCGAACTCCCCAAATGCGACAAGATGTTTCTGCGCCGTTTGCTCCAGACGATCAGCGGCAGCGACACTGCCCGTCGCCGGACCGCGCCCGGTCTTGTCAGCTTTTACGAGAACCTGCCGAAGTGAGTCCGGGCTACATTATATATTTTTAAGTTTTTCTTTTCCCGCAACGCCCCCAGAAAATATAGAGAGGATGAACCGCGGCGCGTCTGCTTCCGATCGACGGGGATAACGAATGGATGTGTATTTCCACCTGACAGGCCACCCCGGTCTCGACGGGATTGCAAACGGGGCCATCGGGGGAGTGCTGATCGGCCTCGCCGCCGGTTTATTGATGCTGGGGAACGGCCGCATCGCCGGAATCAGCGGGTTTTTCGCCGGAATGACCGGGCAGGTCCCTCCTACCTGGAAAGAGGACTTTCTGTTCTTGCTGGGCCTTCCCGTGGGCGGTGCGCTGTTCGCGCTGTGGCGGGGCGAACCCCACTTGCTCCTTCCCGATTCCCCCTGGCTTCTCGCCTCGGCCGGATTTCTGGTCGGCTTTGGAGCCCGGATGGCCAATGGCTGCACCAGCGGTCACACCATCTGCGGTCTGGCCCGCCTGTCACCCCGGTCGCTGGTCGCGACCGCAATCTTCATGGCCAGCGCCATCGCAACCGTCGCCGTGGAGAAATGGCTATGAGCCGGGGAACCTTTGTCCGATTGGGCATCGCCCTGGTCAGCGGAACGCTGTTCGGGCTTGGGCTGGCGATTTCTGGCATGATCGACCCGCGCAAGGTGCTGGGCTTCCTCGACCTGTTCGGGGCGTGGGACCCCAGCCTGATCGGCGTGATGGTGACCGCCATTCCGCTGACCTATCTGTTTTACCGTCTGAGCGGGCGCAGAAGCGCGTCGCTGACCGGACGGCCGTTCCCGCCGCCACCTGCCCTGCCGATTGATCGCCGCCTGATCCTGGGGGCTGCCATATTCGGGCTGGGCTGGGGGTTAGCCGGTTTGTGTCCCGGCCCCGCCCTCGAAGCGCTGGCGTTCGATGCCCGCGCCATGGTCTTCGTTACCGCGATGGCGTCCGGGATGATTCTCCACCATGCGATCAACCGATCGCGCCGACCATAGGACGCGGCGACGGCAGGATTGGGGAAAAGTTGGCACGGGACGTGCTTTACCCATCTTACGTGCCTTCACGTTCCTCCGTCACAAAGGACCAACTCCATGCCTCGTCAGATTGCGTTTTACGGCAAAGGCGGCATCGGTAAGTCCACCACGTCGCAGAACACTCTCGCCGCCTTGGTCGAGATGGGTCAGAAAATTCTGATCGTCGGCTGCGACCCCAAGGCGGATTCGACCCGTCTGATCCTGAATTGCAAGCTTCAGGACACCGTGCTGCATCTTGCCGCCGAAGCGGGTTCGGTCGAAGACCTTGAACTCGAAGACGTGATGAAGATTGGCTACAAGGGCATCAAATGCACCGAAGCCGGTGGCCCGGAACCGGGCGTCGGCTGTGCCGGTCGCGGCGTCATCACCGCCATCAACTTCCTTGAAGAAAATGGTGCCTACGAAGACGTGGACTATGTTTCCTATGACGTTCTGGGCGACGTGGTCTGCGGCGGCTTCGCGATGCCGATCCGCGAGAACAAAGCCCAGGAAATCTATATTGTGATGTCCGGCGAGATGATGGCGCTGTTTGCCGCCAACAATATCGCCAAGGGCATTTTGAAATATGCCGGGGTCGGTGGCGTCCGCATCGGCGGCCTGATCTGCAACGAACGCCAGACCGACCGCGAACTCGATTTGGCCGAGACGATGGCCAAGCGGCTCAATACCCAGATGATCCATTTCGTGCCGCGCCACAACATCGTTCAGCACGCCGAACTGCGTCGCCAGACCGTGATCCAGTACGCCCCCGATTCAACCCAGGCCGACGAATACCGCGCGCTTGCGACCAAAATCCACGCCAATGGCGGCAAGGGCACCATTCCGACCCCGATCACGATGGAGGAATTGGAGGATATGCTGGTCGAATTCGGCATCATGAAGTCGGACGAGGAGCAATTGGCCGAAATTCAGGCCAAGGACGCCGCCGGGGTTTAATACCATTCGAGGGCCGACACGCCTTCCGACCAGAGGCCCCCTGTCGCGATCGCGGCAGGGGGCCTTGCCGTTTTGGGCTCTGGTCCGTATTGCCTCTGTCCGGTTCATGACAAAACTTGGCCGGTTCCAGACTATTTTTTGTCGGCACCCGGTCAAATCACCAAACGCCGACATCCGCTAAAAAGTCAAAACCTGGATTTATTTCCACATTATTTTATTTTTTGTTTAGCTGAGAACCGTCAAATCCTCGCGGGCGAAGGGCCGCAATTCGTCGAAGCGACCGTCGCGCACCTTGATCGGCCATTCCCAATCGGTCAGCAACGCCCGACCGACCGCGACCAGATCGAACTCTTCGCGCTCCAGCCGCCGGATCACATCGTCGAACCCCGCCGGTTGCGCGCCCTCGCCCCTAAACGCGCCGAGGAATTCGCCCGACAGCCCGACCGAACCGACGGTGATCGTCGGCTTGCCGGTGACCTTCTTGACCCACCCGGCGAAGTTAAGGTCTGAGCCCGCGAATTCCGGCTCCCAATAGCGGCGCTGCGAGCAATGGAAGATGTCGATTCCGGCCTCGGCCAGCGGCTCCAGCCATTGCCGCAACTCGTCCGGCGTCTCCGCCAGCCGGGCCCGGTAATTCTGCTGCTTCCATTGCGACACCCGCAGGATCAGCGGTAGATTCGGCCCCAATTCCGCCCGCATCGCCTTGACCACCGCGATCGCGAAGCGGCTGCGCTCGGCCAGACTCGCCCCACCCCAGTGATCGGTGCGCCGGTTGGTGCGGTCCCAGAAGAACTGATCGATCAGATAGCCGTGGGCGGCGTGAATCTCGACCGCGTCAAAGCCGATCCGCCGTGCCGCCGCCGCCGCCCGGCCAAAGCCCGCGATCGTGTCGGCGATATCCTCTTCGCTCATCACCCGTCCGGTCGGCGTGTCGGCACCGATAAAGCCCGAGGGGCTTTCCAGGCCGCCCGGCGGTTGCCACGGCTTTGACGGATTGGCAGCCCCGCCGACATGCCAGATTTGCGGCGCGATCCGTCCCCCGGCGGCATGGACCTGATCGACGACAGCCTGCCACACCTCCAGCGCCGCGCCGTAAAACAGCGGGATGTTGGGATCGTTACGGGCGGCGGGGCGGTCAATCACCGTGCCCTCGGTAACGATCAACCCGACATCGCCCTCGGCACGGCGACGATAGTAATCCGCGACCGCCTGGGTCGGGATGCCGTCGGGGCTGAACAAGCGGGTCATCGGCGCCATCACGATCCGGTTGGGCAGATGCAGCGACTTGCAGGCGAAGGGCTGGAACAGCGCCTCGGTCGAAGAGGTCGGAATGGTCATCGCGGACGTCTCCTTCACGCAGCTTGGGGCGAGCGGCGCTGCAACAGCGCCATCACCGCCGGGATCAGCACGATGGCTCCCGCCATGTTCCACAGGAACATGAAGGTCAGCAGCAGCCCCATATCAGCCTGGAACTTGATATCGGAGAACACCCAGCTCATCACCCCGATCGCCAGCGTCAGTCCGGTCATCGCCACCGCCGTTCCCGTCGTCTTCAGGGTTTCGACATAGGCATCCCGCAGCGACAGACCGCTCTCCAGATACAATTCCAGCCGGTTGTAGATATAGATACCATAATCGACACCGATCCCGACGCCGAGCGCGATCACCGGCAGGGTGGCGACCTTCACCCCCAGACCCAGTTGGGCCATGATCGCCTCGCACAGCACCGAGGTAATGTAGAGCGGGAACATGATCGCCACCACCACCCGCCACGAGCGGAATTCCCACAGCAGCAGGATCGCGACGATGCCATAGACCAGGAACAGCATCGTCCGCTCGGCGCTTTTGATGACGATGTTGGTGGCACCCTCGATCCCGGCAGTCCCGGCGGCGAGCAGGAGCTGAATCTCCTGATTGTTGACCCGGGCGGCAAAACGCTCGGATTCCTCGATCACCCGGGTCAGGGTCTCGGCCTTGTGATCGGTCAGATAGAGCATCACCGGCACCATCGAGCAATCGCTGTTATGCAGCTCGGGCGGGATCATCTTGTAGACCGCGTTCGAGACATAGCGGTCGCGGCTGATCGCGTACCAGCGGGGATCGCCGCCATTGGTACCCGCAATCGACTTCTTCATCGCATCGACCATCG
>NZ_AQPH01000058.1 GCF_000442515.1 Magnetospirillum fulvum MGU-K5
ATCGAACAGGGCGTTCAGAGCCACTACCGCTTTGACGACACGATCTATCAGGCCCTGGCGGTGATGATTTTCAACGGCAGGACATACACCAGCGTCACCAGAACCGATGGTCCGTCCTGGAATCCGACCTATACCCGTGTGACCGTGGACCGGGCTGCCGTGCTTGAGGCGCTGGACTATCTCGCCCGCGATGTCGAACGGGCCAAAGCGGCTCTGACAGCAGATCCTGTCGGCGAGCGTGTCCGGACACGCGCCCAGGCCCCGGCGGTGCCGAGCAAGTCGTCTCGTGCCGCCGACCCGCTGACCGAACGCGCGATGGTCTATGCCACGCGCCATCTTGCCGAAGAACTGCTCCATCGACTGTCCGACGTCGAATTCTTTCAGGATGAGGCTGGCCGGGACAATCGGGCGGCGCGGGTTACGGAAACCGTCCGCGACCTCCTCGATATCGCCGCCCGGATCGAGCGTTTCGTCGTCGCCGATTGCCTGCGCGTCGCCGCGATCGGCCATCGCCACGCCGCCTTCCTGGATCAGGCGCTCGCCCTTGTCGCGGAAGCCGAGACGGCGGAATGCAACGAAGCGGCGGTCACCAAAGGACGGAAGAAAGGCCAGTCTGCTCTGAAGTCGGCCAATGCTCTGGTGGGGAGGGCTGCGGAATGAGCGATATTCATCGACCGATCAATTATTACGGCTCAAAAGAGCGGCTGTGCGAGCGCATCCATTCCCTGATTCCGCCAGGACCGAACACCTGGGTAGATCTGTTCTGCGGGTCCGCGATCGTCACGTTGAAAAAGGCGCGTCACCCCAGAGAGGTGATCAACGACCTGAACGGTGACGTGATCAACCTGTTCGACGTGCTGCGAGGATCTGATGCGAGGGAATTATACCGCCGCATTGAACTCACTCCCTATTCCGAGGAGATGCTGCGTCGGGTCTATGCCATGACCGCCAATGACGATCCGGTGGAAATGGCATGGCGTTTCCTGGTGAGAAGCTGGTTTGGCCGTGGCGGAGACGCCCACAAAACGGGGTTCCGTTGGTCCAAAAGCCAGACGACGGCACCAGAATTCACCTGGGCAACTATGCCGGAGCGGCTGTTGACGGCGGCTGAACGGTTGCGGGGCATTTGCATCCGGTCTGTCGATGCGCTGAAGCTGATCGACGACTACGACACCGCCGACTGCCTGCTGTTCGTGGACCCGCCCTATCCTGGCGATGTCGGACGCCGCTACGCCGTGCGGATGACCGACGAGTCGCACCGTGCCCTGGCCGAGCGTCTGAAACGGTGCCGCGCCTCAGTGATCCTGACCATGAACCCAGGCACGCTTTATAGCGATGTCCTTGGCGATTGGGTGGAACACAGGGTCGATGTGCTGGGCGGCGGAAGCACCAGCAAGGGAGAGGTCATTCTCACCAATTATGAGCCTTCGCCCCTGCTGGCGGGAGGTGCGGCATGACCTCCACAGCCCGCACCCGATTGCCGCACCGCCGTCCGGTGGTGACCGAGAAGATCGACGCCTTCGGCAAGGCCCTGTTCATTTCGGCGGGACTCGATCCCGCTACCGGCCAGGTCCAGGAGGTGTTCTTCGCGGGTGGCAAGGAAGGCTCGGCGATGGATGCGATCATGGCCGATGTCGGCGTGGTGATCTCGGTCGCCCTGCAACATGGCGTGCCTGCCGAGGCACTGGCCCGCTCTATCGCCCGCATCCCGTTGTCGCCGTTGCGGCCTGAGGATCTGGACGGCCGCCCGGTTGCCACCGTCCCGGCCTCTCCGGTCGGGGCGACGCTCGACTGGATCATCGAGATCGGAGCGACAGCCAAGGAGTCAGGCCATGGCTGACCTGTTTCCCGACGCGCCCCGTCGATCTCGCCGCGTTCTGATGCGGGTGGTCGATGCCGGGGATCATGGCTGCGTCACGAAATACCGATATTTCGTCCATCTTCAGTGCCCTCTGTGCGGCCATGACGACGGATGGAGCGAGCACCACACAAAGCGCGAAACGCTGAGTCAGCCCTGCCCGAAATGCAATGAGGTGGCCCATATCGAAGGAGGGGCGGCATGAAGCCGGTCACCCATGTGCTGTCCTATTCCGGCGGAAAGGACAGCACCGCCCTGTACCTGCTCGGGATCGAGATCGCCGAGCGCTGGGCCTCCCGGCGCGGCCAGACGATCCGGGTGGTGTTCGCCGACACCGGCAATGAACACCCGGAAACCCTCGATTATGTTCGGGACCTGCCGCGTCGCTCCGGTGGCCCGGCGATCGAATGGGTCCGGGCCGACTTCACCGCCGATTTCGCCCGCAAGCGCCACTATGTCGCCGAACACTGGCCCGCCGATGGCGTGCCCGATTCCATTGTTTCCCAGGCGCTGGAGGTGCTGGCGGAGCCCACCGGGATTCCGTTCCTCGATCTGTGCCTCCTGAAAGGCCGCTTCCCATCGCGACGGGCGCAATTCTGCACCTCCGAACTGAAGGTGATTCCGATCACCGAACAGATCATCTTGCCGTTGCTGGAATCCGGATTGGCGGTGTTTTCGTGGCAGGGAATCCGGGCCGAGGAAAGCCCAGAGCGAGCGACGAAGCCTCGCATCCAGTCGGTCGGCGGCGGTCTGTGGATCTGGCGACCGCTGCATGCCTGGACCATCGATCGGGTGTTCGCAATCCATCGTCGTCACGGCATCGAGCCGAACCCGCTCTATCGCCAGGGGATGCACCGGGTCGGCTGCATGCCCTGCATCAATTGCCGCAAGGACGAACTGCGCGAGATCGCCCGCCGCTTCCCCGATCACATCGACAAGATCGCCGCATGGGAGGCGATCGCCAGCCAGGCCAGCAAGCGCGGGGCCACCACGTTCTTTCACAAGGAGAATGCCAGCGGCGACCGGTCGGCCGAGGAGATCTTCGCCGGGGCCAACGTCCGCCAGGCGGTGGCCTGGGCAATGACCAGTCGGGGCGGCAAGCAACTGGATATGCTGCGGATGCACGAGCCGCTGCCGGTCTGCTCGTCAGCCTATGGTCTGTGCGAATGAGCGCCGCTGTTCCAGCGGTCGAGGCGTTGGCGGTGATGCGGACGCTCCGCCTCGATCTGCGCCAGCGCCGGATCGAGGCCGGGATCAGTCAGGCCGAACTGGCCCGACGGTTGGGGATCAGCCGCGAAACGCTGGTCCGGCGCGAAACCAATGCCGTGCTCGATATCCGACTGGTTGATGTCCTGCACTGGGTCGCGGCCCTGGGCGGGGAAGCCGGTGTGACGTGGCACGTCACATCGGCCGAAGGCTAACCACCAAAACGGAGGGAACGACATGAAGACGATCCGAATTCCCATGATTTTGGCGGCGGCATTGAGCTTGGGAACCATGGCGGGGTGCACGCAGCCTCTCACTGTCGAGGTGGAGCCGGGCCAACTTTCCCCGGCCGACACCACCGAGCCCATCGCCCAGGACACCACCATTTTCACCGTCATCGAACATATCGACGACGACAGGTTGACCTTGCGTATGCTGCACTCGGTCATGAGTGCGCATGCGGACACCATTCTGTTCGTTGGCGACGAAATCCATGTCGCGCTGGAACCGCTTCTCCCCAAAAACAGCCGCCGGAGCGGCTGCGCCACGGCAATCCTCGGCCGCCAGGGTCAGGGGATGGGAAGGATCGCCCCCGGTACCGACAGCGGCAGGCATCCCGCCTGCCTTGCCCGGCTCCAGGATTTCAGGGGAGCCGAAGGCCTCCCGGTCCACGACATTCATCTCAACCAGGTGGCACGGGTCATGTTGACCGGCGACCTCGTTTTTGACGGACAAGGCGTGACAGCCCCAATAAGGCGCTGTGATGAATTTCAGGCGTGGAGTACAGATTTTCTGAAAAAGACGTGGCAGCCGTTCAAGCCTGTCGATGGACAAACCCGCAATACTTGCGAGGTCGATGGTGATCCCCGACCTCTGGAACAGAGGGCTTGCCAACTTGGGGGCAGCAAGGGGACCCAATGGGTCTTCACGGACAATCAGGGCCGGATGGTCCAGGTGAGTGCGTGTGAACCGGACCAAGCCAGTTTGAAATGAGCCATCGACAGGCTGTCGATCATACGGCTGAATGATGGTCTCTTCTTCGAAGGTCCTGAATGCTCGACCATCGCCATTTCCATTCGGCATTGATCGCCACCATAGCCAGCATGCAGATCACAGCATCGGCTGTGGCGGAAATGCCATCGAAAATGGAGATGTCGGCGTTTCCGAAGATGCTCAATGAGTCGACAATGTCAGACGACCAAGACGGCCCGGCGGTTTTCCAGATATCTCAAACATGGGGGAAATTCCTTAAAGGATCGCGCCTGATCGGAAAATACCATCTGAGTGAGGATGGGATTAATATCTGCATTCAGGAAATATTCTTGGCGGACAGGCAGAAGGAAAGCGTTGGGCATGGTCAATGCCTCGTAAGGGGGGCGCCCACATCGGATGCGGTCATCCTTCGTAAGGCCAATGGCACCCTTGTCGTCCCCGAAGCCCAGCCATTTTTTCTCTATGACGTGCCGCCAGAGTGGGAAGGCCGCAAGCCCCAAAGATAGCGCTATGGCAATGCCGTTGGGGGGCAGCGGTTGGGGATCAGCCGTGAAACCCTGGTCCGGCGCGAAACCAATGCTCTGCTCGATATCCGACTGGTCGATGTCCTGCTCTGGGTCGCGGCCCTGGGCGGGGATGCCGGTGTGACGTGGAGCGTCACACCGGCCGGAGGCTCGACCACCGAAACGGAGGGGACGACATGAAGACGATCCGTATTCCCATGAATTTGCGGCGGTGTTGGGCATCGGCGGCATCACTCCCGCCCAGAAACTGAAATTGTCCGCCTGAATTTTATGTCCACCAACGCTAAAAATGGGGGGATTACCCCCCCCCCCCGAACTCTGGTGGACACAGTGAGACACACCTCGCCGGTTAGCGGAATCCCTGCCAATTCAATTCGGATGTCGATTGGTATTATATTTCGTGGGATCAAGAGGCAGACTTTCAATTATTGTAGGTAATATTAAGAAACGTTCGTTCAATCTCACGCCCTGCACCTTCTACGAGAGATCTGGCCATATTTGGCAATTCATCCTTTGCTCGAATATAGTCATCGAGCGCGATAGGATTCGGCGTTTCAGGGGCATCAAGACGCATAACATGGTCTTTGCCGAGAAGGAGATAGGCTTGGCCAAGCGCATTCAGTGATTGGGCTCGCATAGCCGCGCGGATGACATCCCGCCAGTGAAACATGCCCCCCGTGGCGCGGCGGGGAGTAACCTTAAACTGGGTTTCTCCGCACCCCAGGCTCAAGACCTGCACCTGCCGCCGATCAATATCGAAGCAGGTGAGTGCATCGACGACAGCGTTCATTACTGGGTTATTGGCCCACAGACCTCCGTCAACCATTAGATATCCATCGTTTTCTAATGAACGGAAAAATGTTGGTGCGGCGGCCGTCGCCAATCCGACCTTCACCATTTTTTCGTGTTGATCATTCTTGTAATCGGGGTGGTGGGGCGTCTTATAAATCCACGGTTCGCCGTGTCGCCCCTCGAAGGATGGGATGCAGAGGCGAGCCGTCGATTCGCCCAATACCCGTGCCTGGAAAATGCGCGACAACTCTGCTTCAAGCACCTCCGCGTCATAGCCATAGCGCACGAGGCGGCGGATCGCTCGAAGCGGCCTAGTTAGCCATGATCCCCTGGGAAAAATTAGGCCGCCGCGGTCCATATAGACATCCCGGATTTCCGCCGCTTTCATGCCGATGCCAAGCGCAAGGGCAATAATTCCTCCGGTGGAGGTTCCGGCGATCATATCGAAATGGCCAGCGATGGATTTGCCGCCAAGGTAGCGACGCTCGAGTTCGGCTAGGATGGAGGCCGGCAAGATGCCGCAAATCCCACCACCATCAATGGATAGGATGCGGAACGGCCGATCCTTTGGCCATGGCAACGGCTCCCGCTGTTTTTGGATCGTGCCATCGGAACGGCGCGGCGGAATGTAGGTCATGCAATCTTCTCCATCGGATCGTTGGCATGGCGGCCACCGCCGCGCCAACGTCCAGTTGCGAGCCAGATTTCGTAACAGGCAAGCCAGTCAGCCGCCCACGGGATGGTGGTCATGGCGATGGACTTGGATGGGGCCCACTCCCCGGCTGCCGGATCGAAGAGGCAAAGAGGCGAATAGCGGATGTCGGGCTCCTGGAAATAGACGTGCGGCAGCGGCGCCTCCTCCGCTGCATCCCACTGCGGCATAAGCCGTGGCGACATGACCCGGACCAACGGGAAAATCCGAAATAGCGGATCGGTCCCAGGATCACGGGGCAGCCCATATTCCACCGAAACGACATGGCGACACTCGATGCCAACCAGTTCCCCGACCCAAAGTACCTTGTCGGTAGAACGCTGGAAGACCTCGAAGTTTGGCCAGCGCAGGTGCATCCCGTGCACCTGCGCGCCTATTGGTTTTACTTTTTTGGCCATGACGTTCCGAAGAAGGTGTGGGCAGGCGCTGGCTTAACGATAGTAGCAGCCGCAACGGTAGCGCCTACCACCACACGACCGGATGGCGCAATCAGACGGCTACCTTCCCGGATGCCCCGCGCGAGTTTCTCACTGTATTCATCAATCACTGCCGTGCCCGGTCCCTCGCCGAACATGTCGATCAGCAAGTTGCGCTTCTTGGGCAGCGGCAGATCCTCGTTCATCAATAACGAGAGCTGTTTGCTGAACGCCTTGAGATCGCCGAGATAGATTTGCTGAGCCGTGAGGTTCTCGGGCCATCGATCGGTGAAACATTCCTCCAGACATTTGGGGTTGCGGACATTGACCAGCACGCCGGCGGCCTGGGCCTTGCCCAATTCGTGCATCATATGCTGCACGATAGCCTCCAAGGCCCCGCTGATGCTGTTGCCCGGAGCGGCAACATGGCCGGCAAAACACGCCATCATCACGGAAGGCGGCATTCGCCCGTCACGCTTGGCGTAGCGGAGATTACGGTTGCGCTTCAGGAGCTGAAGAGCCACCACCACCGAGGACTTTCCGCCTTCCTTCGTCGAATGGTCGGGAACCGGCTCAGCCGGTGCCGCCGCCTTCATGATCATCCGGTCGTGGGCCAGTGCCCGCATGGCATAGGCTTCGGTGAACGGCAGATCGATCGGCGTCCGCTGATTGAACCACTCGATGAAGGCATAGGTGTTCATCAGGAGTCGCTTGTGAGCGCTGGCCGGCTCCTCAGCCTTGGCATGGAAGATGTGACTTTTGCGCGGGTCCGATTCATCGAAGAGCAGCGAGGGCGTAATGTCCAGATGCATCCCGTCCTCGTACAAGACGGTCACGCAACGGGTCTGGCGAACGACCTTACCGAAATACTGTGAACCGGGAAGGCCGTTGACCGCCTCGAAGAGCAGGTCCAAAACCTTCGCCGGAGCGGAATAGGCCGGCAACAGCAGTTCGGCGATGATGTCGATGTCGTAGCCATCTTCGCGCTTGCGGGCTTTGATCGTGGCGCGGATCGCCATTGACCCTTGCGGATAGAACAAGGCCACCTTTTCCTCAAGGGGGCTTCCCGTCCGCTCGATATATCGGCGGACGGCGTCATAGCGTTCGACAGCCAAGCGGTGCAAGCTGGACGGCAATTCGATCTTGATTGCCGTTTCGGCAAGCAAGATTTCACCAAGCGGGGCCTCAGGCCCAAGCGGAGAAGGGGGGAACTGGGCAACCATAATCTTCAATATCCTTTCGTGTCGCTTTCCAATGGCGACGCACTGAGAATGCGCATTGGTCGGCTGGCGAAAGGAGGGTTTCCGTTGACCCGGCCTGCCGATGCGTATATTTTCTATATGGGCTTAAAAATACGACCCGTCAAGAAATTATTCGCATACATGTGGGGGGGTGACGTGGGGGAAGGTACCAAACTTAGTCGAGGAGCGGAGCGGAGGCTTGAGTTTATCGAATTCCGGCTGTTCTGGGAGGGACGGGTTAACCGTAGCGACATCACCACTCGGTTTGGCGTGTCCGTGCCCCAGGCATCAAACGACCTCAGTCGCTACCAGGAACTTGCGCCTGCAAACATCCAGTACGACTCGCGGGAGAAATGCTATGTCCCGGCGGGCACGTTCAGCCCCAAATTCCTGAAGCCAAACGCTGGTCGATACCTTGCCCAACTCAAGGGGCTGGCCGACGAGGTCATCGATATCGATGACACATGGATTGCCGAACTCCCCGCCACCGGCTCGATACCCATTCCCAGTCGCAGGGTGGAGCCGTCTCTGCTCCGGGCACTGGTCAGTGCGATGCGCCGTCGCCGCTCGCTGGATATTCACTATCATTCAATGAGCAAGGATCGCCCCGAATCCATGTGGCGCCGCATAACGCCGCACGCCTTTGGCTTCGACGGCTTGCGGTGGCACGTTCGAGCCTACTGCGGTATTCGCCATCAATTCCGCGATTTCCTTCTATCTCGCTGCCTTGGCGTGGGCGACGAGGGCGAGCCCAGCGCAGAGCCGGGCGCCGATTACAATTGGGTAACCCGCTTCAATGTCGTTCTCGTCCCTAATCCGATGCTGAGCCTCGCTCAGCAGGAAACGATCGGGGTGGATTATGGGATGACAGATGGACGAATTGTCGTTCCTGTACGCCGCGCGTTACTGTACTATTTCAACAAGAGGTTGCGCTTGGACGTAGCGAAGCATCTCGATAGACCGGAGGAAACGCCGGTCGTCGTCGAAAATCGAGAAGACTATGACAACGTCCTGGCCGAAGTGACGGCATAACAGGTCGATTCAATTGTGCCGTTTATTATATCGGCTAGGAAAAGTGTGAGGCAAGATGCTCGTGGGTGACATCCGGAATCAGATCGATTCCATCTGGAATGACTTTTGGTCGGGCGGGTTGTCCAACCCGCTCGCAGTCATGGAGCAGATCACCTATCTGCTCTTTATTAAGCGGCTCGATGAGTTGCACACGGTCGAGGAGCGCAAGGCGGCGGGGCTGAACAAGCCGATGGCACGGCGCATCTTCCCGGAAGGCATGGATGAGCGCGGGCGGCCCTTTGAGGATCTGCGCTGGTCGCGGTTCAAGACGTTCGAGCCGCGCGAGATGTTCAAGGTGGTCGATGAGCACGTCTTCCCCTTCATCCGCACCGTTGCGGGGGAAGCCACTTCCGTCTCCCAGCACATGCGTGACGCCCGCCTCGGCATTCCGTCCGCTGCCCTTCTCGCCAAGGTGGTCGAGAAGCTCGACAAGGTGCAGATGGAGAACCGGGATACCAAGGGCGACATCTACGAGTACATGCTGAGCGTCATCGCCAGCGCCGGCCAGAACGGCCAGTTCCGCACCCCTCGGCACATCATCAAGCTGATGGTCGAACTGACCGAGCCGAAGCCGACCGATGTCATCTGCGACCCGGCAACTGGCACTTGCGGGTTCCTCGTCGCCGCTGGCGAGTATCTTCGTGATCACCATCCCGAGGTGATGCGTGATCCGGCGCTCCGCAAGCATTTCCATGATGGCATGTTCCATGGCTTCGACTTTGACCCGACCATGCTGCGGATCGGCTCGATGAACATGATCCTGCACGGAATCGAGAACCCGGCAATCATCGCCCGCGATTCGCTGGCCGAGGATCATGCCGGAGAAGCGGGCCGCTACAGCTTGATCTTGGCCAATCCGCCGTTCGCCGGGTCGCTCGATTACGAAGCGTGCGCCAAGGACCTGCAACAAGTCGTCAAGACCAAGAAAACCGAACTTCTCTTCCTCGCCCTGTTCCTGCGGCTCCTGAAAGTCGGTGGTCGTGCGGCGGTGATCGTGCCGGACGGCGTGCTGTTCGGCTCGTCCACGGCCCATAAGACCTTGCGCCGCAGTTTGGTCGAGGACCACAAGCTGGAGGCGGTCATTTCCCTGCCTTCCGGGGTGTTCCGACCCTATGCCGGGGTTTCCACTGCCATCCTGGTGTTCACCAAGACTGGCGTCGGCGGTACCGACCATGTGTGGTTTTACGATGTTATGGCCGACGGCTGGTCGCTGGATGACAAGCGCCAGCCCCTCCTGCCCGAAGAGAAGCAGGGACCGACGCCAGCTGACGAATTGTCTGATGAGGAGCACGCCAAGAACAATCTTCCTGACGTGCTGATGCGGTGGGAAGAGCGGAACGACGAGGAACGGAAACAGCCTCGCACAGCGCAGAGCTTCTGCATACCGAAGGGCGAAATCGCCGCCAGCGGCACATACGACCTGTCGCTCAATCGCTACAAGAAAGTGGTGCACGAAGAGGTCCAGCACGACTCGCCAGCCGAGATCATCGCTGATTTGAAGGCCCTGGAGACAGAGATCGCCAAGGGTCTGATCGCGCTTGAGGAGATGCTTGGATGACGATCATGCGTCTAGGCGACATTTGTGAATTCAAATATGGCAGCGCACTTCCAGAACGCTCTAGGGTTCCTGGGGCAACTCCCGTTTACGGATCAAATGGAGAAGTTGGAACCCACAACCAATCATATACTGACGGCCCTGCAATCATTGTTGGGCGAAAAGGCTCTATAGGTGAAGTGAACTACTCGCCAGATCCCTGCTGGCCCATCGACACAACATATTACATTGATCAGTCCGCGACTGAGCACCATTTGCGCTGGCTTGCATACGCGCTCTCAGATCTTGATCTTGGACAACTTAATAAGGCTACAGGCGTTCCGGGCCTAAATCGAAACGATGCCTATGAGAAAACACTCTATGTTCCGTCCCTCGACGAGCAACAGCGGATCGCGGCAATCCTCGATCAGGCCGAGGGGGTGCTGCGGAAACGACGTGAGACCCTTGGAGAGCTTGATGAACTCATGCAGGCGATCTTCTTCGAAATGTTCGGAGACCCAACATCCAATCGGAAAGGTTGGGATGTCGGCAAGCTTGGAGATGTCGGCATACTCGAACGTGGGGTTTCAAAACATAGACCTAGGAATGATCCAATTCTCTTGGGCGGATCATATCCACTTATACAGACGGGAGATATCGCCAATGCAGACGGTTATGTGAGGGATTTTTCTGCTACATATTCAGAGGTCGGCTTGAAGCAGAGCCGCCTTTGGCCTGCGGGAACATTGTGCATAACAATTGCCGCGAACATTGGGAAAACCGCCATTCTTGCATTTGACGCCTGTTTTCCAGACAGTGTTGTTGGGTTTTCGCCGAATGACCTAGTAATAACGGAGTTTGTTCAGCACTGGATGGGGTTCATTCAGAAGAAGCTTGAAGATGATGCGCCACAATTTGCGCAGAAGAACATAAATCTGGCGATATTGCGCGACCTGGATATCCCTATTCCTCCGCGCATTCTCCAGGACCAATTCCGGCAAGCGGTGCTCCATGTGGATAATCTTAAGGCTATTTCTCGCGCTCACTTGGCCAAGTTAGAGGCTCTCTTCGCCTCCCTTCAGCATCGCGCCTTCCGGGGAGAGTTGTAATCGTGCGCGGCGAGTTCCTTCCCGTCTGGTCGGATACGTGGCGCGGCATCTGGGCGCCTTTGGCGAAGCATTCCGGTGCGCCGGCTGACCTCTTCTCGGAACTCTACCGCGAACTTACCCCTGTCATCGTGCCGGGTCCTTCACCTGAACATCTGGCTGAAATCATTGGCGATCCGGTTCGGGGGCGCGCCGCGTTCCGTCGGGTGAAATCCGATACCCTTCTGGGTGAGCGGGCATTGGTCGAATTTCTCGAACGGGCGCATGGCGTGGCCGACGATCTTGGCGGTGATGCCCTCGCCAATCGCTATTTCGTGCTCGTCGAGGCGTTCCTGTCGAAGTTCAGCCTCCGTTACGATCTGCGGCGCCCCTTCGCCCTTAACCCGACCCTGTCCGGTGTATTTGCCGGTCTGGTACGCGAACTCAAGGACGTGAGTCTTCGCGACCCTCATATTCATTCGCTGATGATCGATTTCGAGGAGGCCCTGCGCGATCTCCATGCCGATTCTTCGTCGGGGCGGATCAGGATTTGTATCCAGAAGCAGGTCAACCTATTGGAGGCCCTCGGCCAGAATTGTCCGGGCGTTGCGTCGAACACCCTCGGCCGTATCTGCGATGAAGTTGGGTCATGGCCTCACGACAAGATCAAGGAAGCCGTAAAGACCCTGTACAAGTTCACATGCAGCTATCCCGGCATTCGCCATGGCGGAACCCCGGAGACAGCCCTTCGGGACATTGAAATCAAGGATATGGTCGCAGTTACGGTTATGCTCGCGGGGTTCACACCCTATCTGGCGCATCAGCTCGATTCAGATATCATCTATCGCGGGCAATAGGGGGTGTCGGCATGTCGCAGTTTGCTTTTCTCAAGCCAGAATTCGCGGAGGTCTACGAACACGCTGGCCGTGCGGAAAGCCTTGCGATCGCCGATCCTCGCGCTGCCTGTTTCTATTCCCGCTTCGCCCTTGAGGTCATCGTCGACTGGCTTTACCGCCACGATGGCAGCCTGAGGGACCCTTACGAAACTACGCTCTCCGCGCGTATCCATGAGCCGACATTTCGTCGGCTGGTCGGGGACCCTCTGGTCGCCAAAGCCCGTATCATCAAAGACACTGGAAATCTCGCAGTGCACGAGACGCGGCCGGTGGCCGTCGTCACCGCAGTAAATGCCCTTCGCGAACTTTTCCATGTCTCGTACTGGCTGGTGCGCACCTATGCGCAAGGGGCCAAACCCGAGCCGGCATTGTCGTTCATTCCCGATGCCTTGCCGCGCAATACGGCGGTTTCGGCGACGACGCTGAAGCAACTCCAGGAGGCTGCCCGCCGATTGGCGGATGCGGTCAAGGCGAAGGAAGAGGCGGAATCCAAGCGGCTGGCCAGCGAAGGCGAGCGCGAGAAGCTGGAAACGGAAATCGCCACCCTTCGCGCCGAAGTCGCCAAGGCCAAGGCCGCCAACACCAAGGTGCCCGATCAGCACGACTACGACGAGGCAACCACCCGCGACACCTTCATCGACCTGCTGCTTTTTGAAGCCGGTTGGCCGTTGGACAAGCCGTCGGATCGTGAGTTCCCGGTAACCGGCATGCCCAACGAAAGCGGCGAGGGCTTCGTTGATTACGTCCTGTGGGGCGATGACGGAAAGCCGCTGGCGGTGGTCGAGGCCAAGCGGACCACCCGCGACGCCCGCATCGGTCAGCAGCAAGCCAAGCTTTATGCCGACTGCCTCGAAGCGGGGTTCGGGCAGCGGCCATTGATTTTCTACACCAATGGCTATGAGCATTGGATTTGGGACGATCAGCGCTACCCGCCGCGCCAAATCCAGGGGTTTCTGACCAAGGACGAACTCGAACTCGCCATCCGGCGACGCTCCACCTTGAAGCCGCTTGCGTCGGCGGACATCGACCGGACCATCGTCGAGCGGTTCTACCAGACGCGTGCCATCCGGCGAGTTGGCGAGGCTTTCGAGAAGGACAACCTGCGTCGGACCCTGCTGGTGATGGCGACGGGGGCGGGAAAGACGCGCACCGTCATCGCCCTGTCGGACCTTCTGATGCGGGCCAATTGGGCGCGGCGCGTCCTGTTTCTCGCGGACCGGGTGGCACTGGTGAACCAGGCGGTGAACGCCTTCAAGCGATTCCTGCCGTCGGCTTCGCCGGTCAATCTGGTGACCGAAAAGGGGACGCAGGGCCGCGTCTACGTTTCGACCTATCCGACCATGATGAAGCTGATCGAAGAAGCGTCTGACGGCAAGCGCCGGTTCGGGCCAGGCCATTTCGACCTCATCATCATCGACGAGGCGCACCGCTCGGTTTACCGGAAGTACGGTGCCATCTTTGACTATTTCGACAGCCTTCTGGTCGGATTGACCGCCACCCCCAAGGACGAGGTTGATCGCGATACCTATGGCCTGTTCGGTCTTCAGAGGGGCCTGCCGACGGATGCCTATGGCCTTGATGAGGCGGTCAAGGATGGCTTCCTCGTGCCGCCGAAGGCGGTTTCGGTACCGCTGAAATTTCCGCGCGAGGGCATCAAGTACGATGACCTTTCCGATGAGGACAAGGAAGCCTGGGATGCCATCGAATGGGATGAGGACGGCAATGTTCCGCCCCGTGTCGAAGCGGCCGCGGTCAACAAGTGGCTGTTCAATACGGACACCATCGACAAGGTGCTTGAACACCTGATGACGCACGGCTTCAAGGTGGCGGAAGGGGATCGTCTCGGCAAAACAATCATCTTTGCCAAGACCCATGACCATGCCCAATTTATCGTTGAGCGGTTCGATGCGAATTATCCGCACCTCAAAGGTACCTTCGCCCGCGTCATTGACTTCAAGACGGAATACGCTCAATCGCTGATCGATGATTTCTCCGTGGCCGACAAGGCGCCCCATATTGCGGTGTCCGTCGATATGCTCGACACGGGGATCGATGTTCCCGAGGTGGTCAACCTCGTGTTCTTCAAAATCGTTCGTTCCAAGACCAAGTTCTGGCAGATGATCGGGCGTGGAACGCGCTTGTGCCCGGACCTGTTCGGCCCCGGAAAGCACAAAGAATCGTTTTCAATCTTCGATTTTTGCCAGAACTTTGAGTTCTTCAATCAGAACCCGGACGTGGCCGACGTTTCGTCGGGTGCCTCGCTTGCGACGCAATTATTCACGACACGGGTGGAATTGGTTGGTGAATTCGATGGGGCGGAGTCCTGCGAGACGCATCTCGGATTGCGCGACATCCTGGTGACGCGGCTTCGCCAGGAAATTGGCGGGATGAGCTTGGACAACTTCCTTGTACGCCCCAAGCGGCGGTTGATCGAGAGGTTTGCCGACGACGATTCGTGGACAAAACTCGATATGTCGGCGCGGACTGAACTGATCGACGAAATCGCGGGCCTGCCCACCAGTCTGGTTGACGACGACATCGATGCAAAGCTGTTCGATCTTCTCGTGCTCAAGACCCAGCTTGCCGTCATCCGTTCCGACAAAAGCTTTGATGGTCTGCGGAAGAAAATTGTCGATATCGCCGGCTTACTGGAGGAGATGGCCAACGTCCCGATGGTCGCCGCCGAGATGGCCCTGATTCACGACCTCCAGGCGGATGAATTTTGGCAGGACATCACCCTTCCGATGCTCGAAAGCGTGCGCACCCGGTTGCGTGGCCTGATCAAACTGATCGAGGTGAAAAAACGGCCGATCGTGTACACCGATTTTGAGGATGAAATTGGTCAGGCGACGGAAGTTGCGGTCCGGGGTGTCAGCGTAGGCACCGACATGGACCGATTCCGGTTGAAGGCCCGCCATTTTCTGAAGTCGAATGAAAACCACATTGCGGTGTTGAGGCTGCGGCGCAATGAGCCGCTGACCAAGACGGACCTCTTGGAACTGGAGCGGTTTTTCCTCGAAGCCGGAATTGCGGTTCCAGAGGAGGTTGATCGTCTAAGGGAGTATGGCGGCCTTGGCGTTTTCGTCCGCTCCATCGTCGGGCTGGACCGCGAAGCAGCGAAACGTGCATTTGATCAATTCTCAGCCGCCCACACGCTGACGGCCAATCAACTTGAATTCATCAACATCATCATTGACCATCTGACGGAGCGCGGGATCGTGGATCCCGAGCTTTTGTACGAAAGTCCCTTCACCGATTTCGACCCGCTGGGCGTTGCTGGCTTGTTCAATGAGGGCGAGGTAATCGAACTTATTGGCGTTCTGAATTCAGTGCGGGAGCGGGCTGCCGCGTGAGGCTCATGAAGAGGTGAGGCGTGAAAGTAACTAGCTGCGGACTGTTCTGGAGAGAATCGGAAATCGATTGGCATCCGGGTGGAGGAAATCGGGATAGCTTCCGTCTTCTCGGGCGGATTGGGATAAATCGTGGCAAAATCCGCGTTGCAGACTTCCGCTATCAGCAAGGCATCTATATTCTATATGACAATTACCCAGGCCAGCTCTGTGGCTACTGGCCTACAAAAATAAGATGTCCTATAAGCGCGAAAGTGGCAGTATGCTATTATTAATGACGGATTTTGGAGAAGGCCTGCGCGAAGGTCCCCTCGCGTTACTGTCCATATTAGCCACCTGAATTGATACCTAGATTTAGGAATAACCCATTGGCTTTTAAAGATAAACGATACTTCTTCGCAGTCGGGCAGAAAAGCTTCGAGGCTGGCGCAAACGCAAACCATTTCTCCACCGTCGTGCCGATCGCGGCCTCGAACGGGGAGGTCATTGATGATCGCAAGGCAACCTTCCCGAACCGCGGCCGGGTCTGGTGGATGCTGCGAGGCGAGGTGCGTGTGACCCATGCGCCGCCGGGCTGTCTCATCCTGTCCGGGATCGAGGCTTCGATGGACTCGTCATACTCGCCAGACAGGGACATCTATCAGCTTCTGCAACCCACGCTTCCTGGTCCTAAGGATCTGCTGGAGATCCTGACGCCGGGTGCAGAGATCACTGATCCGAACGAACTTCTCGACGATTTCCGGATGCGCTGCGATCACGAACCGACCCGTCATGTCCTCGTGCGGATTGGTGAATACCTCTACGGGCCGCTAAAGGTCGAATTCGACCGGCTGGAAAACGACCGTGTGATTGAGCCGGAAATTCGCTTCACCAAGCCGGTCGCGCCGCACACAGTTTATCGGATCACCGCTGCCGAAGCGGTCGGGCGTTCTGGCTATATCCGACAGAAGGCCGTCGTGCAGCGCGATATCAGCAAGCCGAACGACCAATGCGGGCATACCGTGCAGTACGAAGCGGTGACGGGCACGCTCTACGAGGAACTGCGGGAAGGTGCAGATGAGGTCGATATCGTCTCCTTGCAGGAGGCCGTTCGCCAGGTTTCCAGGGACTTCCTGGTCAGACGCGAACGGCGCGAGTTCATTGATCGGCTAAGCCGATTTGCCGAAGAGGCGCAGTCGTCGCCCGCCGTTATCGCTCGAGTCCGGCACTTCCTGGGCACGCAGAGTAAAGAGCTCGACGCGCTGAGCCAGATCTTCGATGCCCTCCTATCGGACGCGAGCTTCAAACCGAAGATCGATCAGGCCGTCGCCACCGAGGTCGAGAAACGGGTGGACGCCCAAGCAGCGCAAATCGATGCACGGGCCAAGGAGCGCGTCAAGGAGCTCAGCACAAAAATTGAGGAGCTGAGTGCGGAATTCAAGGCCGAGAACGAGAAGTTCGAAGCGGAAAGAGTATGCCGTTACAAGGCCCTTGAGAGCGAACTAGACGTCATGAGAAAGGCCTCGGAACGAGAACTCGAAGCAAAGAGGGAGGATCTGATCCACCAAGAGGAAATAGTCAGCAAGAGCCTTGAGACGGTTGCGCAACGACTGGAGAGAAGCCGGACTGGGGTGCTCAATGACTTTCTTGCGCTGGAGCCTCTCCTGCGGCGGCTAGGTCTTAGCGACACTCCAAAGTTGGGAGGACGGTCGGAACCATCATCACGAACCGAGACATCGGTACCCGCGTTCAAACTGCCCGACTTCTCTGTGGCCCGATCGGAACGCGCTCCGATGCCGGAGGAAGCATTCTTCGAGCGATTTGTCGCGCATGTCGAGAAGTGTGGCTTCGTTTTCAGCCGAGAGGACCTTCTGGCGTTCCACCTTTCGGCTAAAGAACGAGCGCCAGTCATTCTGGGTGGCGTATCCGGTTCTGGCAAATCCTCTCTGCCAGTCCTCTACGCGGAAGCGCTTGCAGGCCAGGAAACGGACAAACGCTTCCTGGCAGTCGATGTGAACCCATCCTGGACCAGCCCTTCGGACCTTCTAGGCTATACCGACGCGCTAGAGTACAGGTTTGTGCCGGCTGCCTCTGGAATGATGAATCAGATGATATTCTCCTTTCACGCGAGTAAAAATATAGGATCTCTCTCTCCTGTTTTTTCGGTGTGCCTCGAGGAATTGAATCTCGCTCAGCCCGAGCACTACCTCGCAGATATCATTCAGGCGATTTCACGAGCACCGGGAAATCAGCTCATCAGCGTCTTCGACCCGAACGCAGTACGGATCGACGATCCCTTCCGACCTTTCGCACGATTCGAACTCTCACCAAACCTAATCATCGTGGGGACTGTGAACTTCGATGAAACGACGCGGCCATTGTCGATGCGCCTTTTGGATCGCTGTAACTTGATTGAGTTCGCCGTTGACGAGCGTCTGCCGGTTCTCGGCATGACGGCGCAGACTGGCGCTCACCAAGTTGAGGGGCAGCCTGTACTTCAATTCGACCGGGACCGGTGGACACGAAACACTAACGTACCTGCCCGTGCGATTGAGGTTTTAGGCGAAATGCAAGCGGAACTCAGTACGCTTGGTTGCGGACTTACCCATCGTCGGCAAACCTTGATTTGTCGTTTCCTGGCCAATGCTCCCGAGAGCCTCTGCAGCTTCGACCAAGCGCTCGATATGCAATTGCGCCAGCGCATCCTTCCTCAGATCCGCGGGCTCTACCGGCCCGGTGCCATGGAGGCAGTGCGCCGTCTTTCCGACAAGCTAGAAAAAGCTTGCAATGTTCCTCGGACCCTTCAAGCCCTTGCTCGTCTGGAGGCCGACGCGCGCTCTAGAGACGAAATGTTCCTTGGGGAAGAATGACACATTTCATTATCTTTTCTGGTGGATCCACTTTGATCGATCTGCCTCTCGGCAATTTTCGAGGTGAGACCTGCTTCGAGGCGAAGGAAACTGCACGTATCGGATTTGAGGTCGATGACTATGATGCGCGCGTGACCTACCAGATCATGATCGGCGACATTCCGTTGTCCGAAGAGCCCCAAGAGCGTCGCACCCGCCTTGAGTGGCCAGCGTCGGCTTGTTTGGATGGCGCTTCTGGCATTACGCCCATTAACCTTTGCGATGCAAAAAACGGGACTGTTCTCGCGCGGTCTATCGCGCTGGTCGAGCCTAGCAAGCTATCTGCAAGTGCTTACAGAATAATGTTCGATGACATGAGGCGAATCAGTGTCGAACTGTTGCTCGACCTAATTTCTAAATCGCGCCTCGCGCTTTCGCAGGGCACGCCGCTGCGGCATGGCAGCGTTCAACCGCTGACCGCACGTCTTGAGCTTAGCCAGATCCGGCGTTTCTGGAAACGGTTCTCATTGATCTTGGCGGAGATTCTCGAGGAACCGCACGTGGAACTACGGAACAGTACCACGATCCGGCAGCCGAAACGCGGAGAAAGGCTGAACGCCGGCGTTCTGCGGCGATTTGCGCAACAGGGCCTCAAGGCCCGCGACGCTGTTCGTTTAGGTGGATTGCTCGAGCTTCCGACCGCGATGCCGAACCGCGATACCCGGGAGAACAGGGCTATTGTCGGGTTCATCGACCTTCTCCGGCGCCGCGTTGAACGAAGCCTCAGGAGCGCCAGAGCAGAGCGCGATACGCGCCTTGCCATGTTGCGCAGTTACGGACCCGACGAGGCAGCGTTAACACGTTTCGTCCAACGTCGCGAAGAGCCCAAGATCGCGAAATTACAGGAGATCGTCGATGCCTCCGAGCGGGTGGTGGCTGAGATGCGCAGCACAATCCGCAGCTTCGGAGCATCGGTCAACCGAATTGCGCGGCAAGACTTCCTGAAGGGCTTCGAGGGCCCAATATTTCGTAACCATCCGCGGTATTCGCGCGCTTCCAGGCTTATGCGCGGGTTCCTGAACAACACCTCGATCGTGGTGGAGCAAGGCGACACTGAGGACGCCAAGTCCATCGAGACCATCTTCGAGCAATGGATCTTCTTCCAAATATCCGCCGCGCTCCAGGAGGCTGGACTATCCTGCATTTCGCACAATTCGATTTTCGAGCCTATCGCACGGGACCGGTTTTCGGTCGATCTTGATCGGAATGCGGCGATTGAATTCGAGGCACCGGACAAACGCATAGTGCGTCTCCGCTATGAGCCCACGATCCTTCCGCGCCAAGCAGCGCAGGGCATAGATGCGATATATCGTGGACACTCGGCTTCGCCGTGGACGCCTGACATAGTTCTTGAGGTTCTTGTGCCGGGTGCCGACTCGCGTGAATACCGACTGGCGTACGCCGCAGTCATTGATGCTAAGTACACTACTGCGAAAAACGTATGGGATCGCCTGGAAAAAATTGAGAAGTATCGTGAGATCCGGAGTGTCGACACAGATAGCCAGATTGCTCGGCAGGTCTGGATAGCGGCGTCGATAGAAGCATCGCTACGGCCGCGCGACGAAGCCGTTACGTGGTCAGCCAAGGGCGAGGTCGGCGCCAACCCGTTTGACGTGATCCTAGGTGTTATTGGTGCGGACCCCGCCGATCATGATCGAACTGCTGCCGTCCTTAAAGCTTTTGTTCTGGGTATACTCAACCATGCCGAAGCGTATCGTTCGAACAGTCCGGCGGCGTCTCGACATGCCTAAGGGGGAATAAAGGGCCGCTTCGTAAATTCGGTAATAGCCGATATGAGGAGCGAAAGCTGAGACGGGGCCGCAACGGAATCTGTTCGGTTTCCAGGACAAAAAACGGAATTGACCCGGACGGGCGGCGGGAGGTTACACTCGTCCGATATCGGAGGCGTGGATCATGGGTCAGCTTGATTTTTCGACACTCGACATCATGACCGAAGCGGAAGAGCGCAGCTTCATGGCCGCCTTCACTCAGGCACTGGCGAACGATACCGGCGATGTCGCCAAGGAACATTTGGCGGCGGGCCGGTCGGTGTATTTTGGTGACGATCGGTTTCCAGATGCCGTGGTCAAGGAATATCCTGACGGGCGCCGTCAACTCGTCACCTTCCAGGGCGAAGACGAAGTTTTTCTCCGCGATCTGTGATGTACCAGCTCTGGATCGTCGCCGGTCCCAATGGCAGTGGCAAGACCACCCTGACCCAACGCCACCTTGCGCGAAGGCTTCCGGTGGTCAATCCGGACGATATTGCGCTTGAAATGAAGGGGCAGCGGACTGATTCCCCCGACACGAACGTGAGCGCCGGACGCGAGGCGCTGCTTCGACAGCGGCGGTTTCTTGCTGAACAGCGCAGCTTTACGGTGGAAACGACGTTTTCCGGTAATCGCGAGATCGCTTTGATGAGGGAGGCGAAAGCCGCTGGCTACAAAGTAAATCTGATTTATCTGTCCACAGATTCCCCGATGATTTCTGTAGGGCGTATCAAAACACGGGTTCGCGCCGGAGGGCACCTCGTCCTCACTCGCGATGTGGTTCGGCGCTATCAGCGCAGCCTCGCCCATTTGTCGGAAGGGATCGCCTTAGCAGATCGGGCTTGGTTGCTGGACAATTCTCGACAGCGACTGCGTTTGATCGCTTCGCTGGAACGAGGCTGCGTCAAAAGCATGTCGAATGCGCTGCCGGGCTGGGTCCGATCGGCCCGCATTGCGGCTTTGGATCAGGCTCAGGGACTGTCCCGATAATCTTGCCGATGTGACGTCACACGTCACGCCGGGTTATCCCCCGATCCTGTGGATAGAGTTGTGGGCGGGTTGAGGGTAACGCCGAGGATTCCGGGCGAACCGGGGGCGCTGTGGCCGGTGCCGATATTTCAGGCAACCGTGCCCATCGGTTCCTGCGGCGGGGCATCCGGCAATGCCCCCTTGGCACGGATCTATTTCTGACCAGGCCGGGCCATCCCACTGCTCACCATCCGCCAGAAATCGGGCCAGCCTTCTTCGCGCAGGGTGAGGGTGATCGTCTCGCCGCATCGGTTGTCGGCGATCGGGGTGAGGACGATTTCCGAAAGCAGGCATTTGAGCATCCGGCGGGTCCGTTTGACGTCGCGGGCCATCTCCACCGACTGCACCGCCCGGGCCAGGGTGGCGCGGATCGTCGCCTCGTCGGGGAGAATTGGCGGGGCCTCGATCTGGATGGTCTGGCGGGCATGCTTCAGTTGGTCTTGGAGGTCCAGCACCCGCTGGGTGGCGCTCTCCGTATCGATCCCGTGCTCGATCGCATCGAGCAGACGCCCGATCCGGGCCAGCAGATCTGCCTCGACCTTGCTCAGTTCTTTGCTCCGTTCGAGCTCGCTGGCGAATGCCTGGATCAGGTGCGGCCGGAACGCGGGGCCGTGTTTGATCCGGGTATAGAGCGCGTCGAACGTCGCCGCCATCAGTACCGGCTCCCGGGTTCCCCGGGAATTCTTGCATTTTTTGGCGTAGCGATGGGTCGAGCACAGATAGCGGCTGTCGTTGGCGATCTGTTTGCCGCCGCCGCACCAGCCGCATTTGATCCAGCCGGTCAGGGCGTGCTGGTTATGGCTGTTGAGGATGCGGGGTTCGGGTTCGGGCTCATCCTTTTTCTTCAGCCGTCCTCGGTAGTTCTCCCGAACGGCCGCCCATAGTTCGTCGCTGATGATCCGCAGATGCGGGACATCGACCTTGGTCCATTCGGCCTCGGGGTTGGGGACCGAAACCCTCTTGTTGGTGACCGGATCGCGGACCACGTAGCTCCGATTGAACACCAATTGGCCGATATAGATGGGGTTGCGCAGGATGCCTTCCTGCTTCCGGGGCGACCCGACCAAAGTGTGGCGCATCCAGGTTCTGCCGGATGGGGCGGGAATGCCGTCGCGGTTGAGGCCATCGACGATCTGACTGACGTTCCGGCCGTCGGCGAATTCCTGATAGATGCGCCGGATGATTTGGGCGGCCTCTTCCTCGATCTCGCGCACGCCGTTGACGTTGCGCCTCTTGTCGTCAACGACGCCCCGCACGATCCGGTAGCCATAGGGACAGGCGGAAATGGCATATCCGGCGACGATGCGGGCGCGGTGGCCCCGTTTGATCCGCGCTTTCATGTCGCTGAGAAACAGGGAGTTCATCGTTCCCTTCAGCCCGATATGCAGTTCGGTGATCCGGCCTTCATGGGCGGTCCAGATCGTCACGCCATTATAGCTCATGGTCTCGTGGATTGCCGCGATGTCCTTCAGCGAACGGGAGAGCCGGTCGAGCCCTTCGGCGACCACGAGGTCAACCCATTTGGACCTGACGGCTTCCAGGAGGCGGGTCAGACCGGGACGGTCGATCGTGGCACCGGACATCGCCGCGTCGGAGAAGATCAGGGCGTGGTCTGGATCGGTGGCAAGTTGACCGGCGATCAATCGCCGACACAGCGAAATCTGATCATCAACCGAAGATGGGTTTTGGAGGTCGCTAGAATAGCGAGCATAGATCGCGATGCGATAGGGGGAGACGGAGACCATTTCCGAAGCTTATCGCAATGAGTCAGCCGAAAATCAATGAAGGAAAAGTGGGGGTATGACCTTCGTTTTGTCTTTCGGCCGTTTGTCGAAGTTTGCTCGACTTTGTCGAAGATTCCATAAGTTTGTCAGTATTTACCCTGTCGTGCTTGGGCAGGATAGGCGTGGTGATATCACCACGCGTCGCCCCTTGGGGGCTCTTGGGCTTATTCGCACCCTTCGGGTGCTCAACGCGTTGGCGTCGGGCCTTACGGCCCGATCGGGCTGGCCGTCGGCTGGAGCCGGGCCGGAGACGGTCACGACGAGATAGAATGGTCAGCAAAAAGCCGCCCCGGTGAGGGGGCGGCTTGGTTGCGGTCGGTGGATGGGCGAATGTTGGCCGGGCGAACCCAGCCTTGCCGTTCAGGGTTGAAGGGCGGCCTCGACCGGCTCGGTCTGGCCGGTGGTCGAGCGGACATACGCGACATACCCAGGATGCGATCCGACCGCCGCCGCGATCTCGCTGTCGGACAGAGCCGTCGTCTGGACCAGGGAGCGGATGGTGTCGAAGGCGAGCTTCGATCGGGTGAACTCGACGAGGTCTTCCTGGGCTTGGATCAGCTTTTTCTGGGTGCGGATGAAATCGGACATCCGCCGCATATCGCGCTCCACCGATCCTTCGGACGGAGCGCCGTAGCCGCCAGTCTTGCGGATCGCCGGGATCACCTCGCTGGTGATCCATTTACGGAAACGGTGCTGGACCGTGCCCGGCGTCACCGCCTTGCGGCTGCGCAGAATCAGGGCATAGAGGCCGGATTCCGAAACGATGCTTACCTCCTGCGGACCACCAAGGGTGTCGGTTAAAGCGACACCCTTTTCATCGTCGTCGAGGGCTGCCGTGGCATCCCGGCTATTGCTGATACCGATGCACCGGCAAATGTCGGCGGCGACGAACCAGGGCTGGCCGTCCTG
>NZ_AQPH01000059.1 GCF_000442515.1 Magnetospirillum fulvum MGU-K5
TTGCCTTCTATCCAAAGCTGGCTGTCCGGCGAAAACGGCCCGCCGGTCAACCCCGCGGCACGCAGGGTCGACGCCAACACTCCATCCGCCGGACTGACCAGACGCAGCGATCCCCCCCGGCGCTCGACACTCGTCCGCGCCGCCAGGATCAATTGAATAAAGCTGAGATCGATTTCGCTCGCTTCGGTGACGTCAATCACCACGCTTCGGCTCTGCCCGAGCGCAGACAGAAAACTGTCCCGAAGTTCCTCCGCCCGAGGCAGGGTCAACTCGCCCGAACACGCTATGGTCACCGTGTCTTCATCCAGACTCATCGGCTTCCCCCCTTGCGTGTCATACAGATCCGGCTTGATCAGCTATATTAGCGAGACGCTAACTAATTGGCCTTGGATGAGTATGACATAATCCCTATAACCTTAGATTCAAGGGGCGCGTTCTGTCAATCGTCGGGTGGTGTCATTCCTTTTAATATTCGTGATAAATTGTGTCTTTGTGATAGGCGCGCCGTCTGATCGCAAAGGGGTGGCGGGATTTCCCTCCTCTCTGCTCCTCGGTATATTGACGATCAATCAGGGTGAAGTCTTGCGATGATTCGTTGAATAAGATGTATTCCCTTCCGGGATCCGCGGTATACCCGTACGAATACCTATGCCGCTTTTTCAATCTTGAGGCGTTTTCACCGTGGTGTTGCGTTGGAACAGATCGCTTGACGCCGCCAGATGTTTCCGGCAGCATCGTTACATGGATACTCGCAACGCTTCCGTCCTGCTTCTGCTTAGCTGCCCGGTGTCGTAATTTCGGCGCCGGGTCTGTTTGCGTCTCAGGGTCTTTGTTCGGAACGGTGCCTATCATGTCTCCCTCTCGTAATTTCGGGTCTGCGCGTTTCGTCGTCGTTACGGCGAAGGCCCTGCTGCGACTGCGACTAGCCAGCGGCCGCCGGGCCTGACCCTCGCGTGGCCGCCCGGCGGCCGTGATCGCCGCTACGCTTTTCACCCGTGACTTTCGACGACAAACGACAGGAGGACGAGGCCATGATGCCCGTCGCCAAGGAAAAATACCGTCCGTATCCCGCTCTCCGTCCCGCCGCCCGCCGCTGGCCCGACGCCACCATCACCGAACCGCCGATCTGGTGCAGCGTCGATTTGCGCGACGGCAATCAGGCGCTGATCGATCCGATGGGGTCCGACCGCAAGATGCGGATGTGGAAGGCCCTGGTCGCGATGGGATTTAAGGAGATCGAGGTTGGCTTTCCCGCCGCGTCGCAGACCGATTACGACTTCATCCGGGTGCTGGTCGAAGGCGGGCATATCCCCGACGACGTCACTATTCAGGTGTTGGTGCAGTCCCGGCCGGAATTGATCACCCGCACCTTCGAAGCGTTGCGCGGCGCGCCGAACTGCGTCGTCCATCTCTATAACTCGACGTCGGAAGTGCAGCGCCGGGTGGTGTTCGGTCTCGACCGCCAGGGCTGTATTGATCTTGCATTGTCGGGAACCCGGATGATCCGCGACCTGTCGGCGGCCCGGCCCGAGGGCGAGATCACCTTTCAGTATTCGCCGGAAAGCTTCACCGGCACCGAGCCTGATTTCGCGATCGAGATCGTCGAGGCGGTGGCGAAGGAATGGGGGGCCAGCCCGACCCGCCGGATGATCTGTAATCTTCCCGCGACGGTCGAGATGTCGACCCCCAACCAATATGCCGATGTGATCGAATGGTTCTGTGACACCGTGTCGTGTCGCGACTCGCTGATCTTGTCGGTTCATCCCCACAACGATCGCGGCACCGGGGTCGCCGCGGCCGAGTTCGCGATGATGGCCGGGGCCGACCGGGTCGAAGGCACCTTGTTCGGCAATGGCGAGCGCACCGGCAATGTCGATATCATTACCCTGGCGCTCAACATGTTCACCCAGGGCGTCGATCCCAAGCTTGACCTGTCCGATATCGATGCGGTGCGTCGTGTCGCCGAATATTGCACCGGGTTGCCGGTTCATCCGCGTCACCCCTATGCTGGCGATCTCGTTTACACCGCGTTTTCCGGGTCGCATCAGGATGCGATCAAGAAAGGCTTCGCGGCCCGGCGCAAGGGCAACGACCCGGTATGGGAAGTGCCCTACCTCCCGATCGATCCGGCCGATGTCGGGCGCAGCTATGAGGCGGTGATCCGCATCAACAGTCAGTCGGGCAAGGGGGGGATCGCCGCGGTGCTGGAGCGCGATTACGGGCTCGAATTGCCGCGCTCGCTCCAGGTCGAGTTCGCCCGGGTGGTCCAGGCCGTCGCCGACCGCGAGGGGCGCGAACTGACCCCGGCCGAGATCATGGAGACGTTCACCGAGACCTATCTCCGTCCCGGACGGTTGGAATTGGTCGATTACTCGACCGTCGCGGCGGGGAAGGGGCCGTCCCGTGCGATTACCGCCACCTTGCTGAAAGATGGCGAGGAGATGGTGATCCAGGGCGTTGGTGCCGGGCCGGTCGCGGCCTTTGTTCAGGCGCTCGAAAAGGGGTTGGGGCTGACGCTCACCTTGAGCGATTATCATGAGCACGCCATCGGCAGCGGGGCCGACGCCCAGGCCGCCTGTTACGTCGAACTGGCAACCCCGGATGGCATCGGCATCCACGGTGCCGCCCTTGACGGAGGCATTACCATGGCATCGTTGCGGGCCGTGATCAGCGCGATCAACCGGACGTTTGCTGCATGACGGAGGTCGAGACCGTTCGGGCGGCGCTGCACCTGGTGGAGTTGCTGGGTGTGGCGGTGTTCGCGGTCTCCGGGGCGTTGATGGCTGCCGAGAAACGGATGGACCCGTTCGGGTTTGCCGTTCTCGGCACCGTCACCGCCATCGGTGGCGGGACGTTGCGTGATCTGGTGATCGGGGTTCAGCCGGTCTTTTGGGTCGGTCAGCCCGATTACCTGATTGTCAGTGTCCTTGTCTCGGTTGGGATGTTCTGGCTGGCCCGGCTGGTCGGACCGCTTCACCGCGCCTTGCTGTGGTCAGATGCCCTGGGAATGGCCCTGTTCACCGCGACGGGAACACAAAAGGCCCTGGCCAGCGGGGCGCCCGCTGTGGTGGCGGTGGCGATGGGGGTGATGACCGCCGCGTTTGGCGGCATTCTCCGCGACGCTCTGGCCGGCGAAAAGCCGATGATGTTCCATAACGAGGTCTATGCCACCGCCGCCCTGGTCGGGGCATCGGCCCAGGTCGCCTTGTTTTCCTTTGGGGCCAGTTCGGTCGCCTCGGCCTGGTTCGCCTTCCTGCTCACTTTCGCGGTACGGGGCTGCGCGCTGGGCTTTGGCTGGCGGGTCCCAAGCTATGGCGACCTGCCCCGTATCGTGCGGAAAAAGTAACCCGCGTTCCGATCCTGGTGATCGGCGCGGGCCGCTGCCGCTTGCTGGCGTACAGCTTCCCCGATCTTCGTCATCTCGGATCGCGCCCCTTGGTGGGCGGATCGTGCAATTAACAACATAAAATTTATGTAGATACTGGCCGCAATCGCCGTTGCGGTTTTGTAGCGTTCTTTATGCTGGGGAAACGGGTTTCACTATCGAATTTTATCGCCCGTCTGGAGCAGTCTTGGGCTTGAAAAAATAGTCGAATGAATTGGTCTGGGTGCGGGCCTGTGCGGGATGTTCATTCGTTATTTTATTCATTTACACCAGTCAGGAAGATCTGGATGAGCCCAAATGTAGTCGGGACGTTGCGCGGGTCGATGGTTGCGCTCGTGACCCCCTTCAAGGGAGGCCGTATTGACGAAGCGGCTTTCATCTCCTTGTGCGAACGGCAAATCCGTTGTGGCAGCGCGGCTTTGGTGCCATGTGGAACCACGGGCGAGGCTCCGACCCTGACGCATCAGGAACAAAGCCGTCTTATCGAATTGGCGGTTTGGGCGGCGCGGGGACGAGTTCCGGTCATTGCCGGGGCTGGCTCGAACTGTACCCTGACCACGATAGAGATGGTTGCCGAGGCCCACCGCTTGGGAGCCGATGCGGTTTTGTGCATCGTTCCTTATTACAACCGACCCTCACAAGAGGGATTGTTCCGCCATTTCGACGCGGTTCAGGCCCAGTCGCCGCTTCCGGTCATTCTCTATGACGTGCCCAAGCGCACCGGCGTTGCGCTGGAGCTGGAGACAATCGTTCGGCTGTCGGCGCTGCCTCATATCATCGGGATCAAGGATGCGTCGGGCGATTTGGCCCGTGCCGCCCGGATGCGCCATTCCGTGGCTCCGGACTTTCTCAGATTGTGCGGCGACGATCTGTTGGTGCCGTCTTATCTGGCCCTGGGGGCTCAGGGGACGATTTCGGTGGCGGCGAATGTCGTCCCAGCGCTGTGCGCCACTTTGCACCGCGTCTGGCAAGCCCATGACACCCGCGAAGGGCTGCGGATCGCCCGAGAGCTTGATGCCTTGAACAAGGCCCTGTTCGTCGAATCCAATCCCGTTCCGGTCAAATGGGTGTTGTCCCGGCTTGGGCTGATCGCGGGCGACCTGCGTCTGCCCCTGGTGCCGTTAGAGGCCCGGTATCAGCAACAGGTGCTTGCCGCGGTCCGCTCGGTTCTGCCGCAGGAAGCCGAGGCGATGCTGTCGGTCGATCGGTTTCGTGGCTGTGCGGCGGAGTGATTTGATGTCGGTGATTCATCACGACGCTGTGACGATGCAAACGATCCGGACGTGGTGTCCGCGCTGCTGTCACATCACCGACCAGACGGTCGAGAGGATCGCCCACGCGGCGGTTGCGATCCACTGGTGTCATCGCTGCCTGATCCCGCGTGAGGTTCCGGTTGCGACCGTGTCGACGTTAGTGACCGATGGAGAGACAAATGGTGGGGACAGATGTGCTTCGCCGGACCGCAGGTGAGTCTCTTGCCGCTCCGGTCTCGTCGAAAGTCGTCGATATCATTACCCCGCACTGCATTCTGTCGAACCTCGGGGTGGGGTCGAAAAAGGCGGTGTTGTCGTGTCTCGCCCGCCACGCCGCCGAGATCAGTGGCCTGACACAGGATGAGATCTACCGCGCTCTTATCGTGCGCGAGAAGATGGGATCGACCGGCGTCGGGGCCGGGGTGGCCATTCCCCATGCCCGTCTGTCCGGTCTTGATACCCTTGTCGTTATTTTTGCCCGGCTGGCCCGGCCGATAGATTTTGACTCGGTTGATGATCAGCCGGTTGATCTGCTGTTTCTGCTGCTGTCTCCAGAGCGCGAGGTGGCGCTCCATCTCAAGGCTCTCAGTAAAATCTCGCGTTTGCTGCACGATCCGGTTTTGTGCCGGTCGTTGCGTCAGGCGGAAGGCCGGGACGGTCTTGGCGCTGTGTTGGTCGATAAGCTCTCTACCTGATATCCGGTGCCACCTTAATACAGATTTCCGCCAATTATTCTGGTGGAGATCTGTATTAATTTTTATGTTAAATGGTTAGGCTGGCTTGTTTTTATATATATTTTATTTATTTTTGTTGTTGAAGCGTATCGCGGCAAGATCACCCCTTCGGCTAAATTGGTTTTGTCATCGATTGAACAGGGTCTTTCCTCATGTCAGGTAGCCTGCCTCAACAACAGACCTTATCCCCCGATCCAGCCCCGATCAGCCTTACCGAGGATCTGATCGCCGCCACATCGGTCCGTCGCGGCGACAAAGTGGTGGTGATTGGGCGCGGTGCGCTCGATCATTTGCTGGGTCTGGCGCGCTGTGGCTGCAAATCGGCGGCGGCATTTCGCTCTCCATCCGCCTGTCGGGGCGATCAGGACGGAGCCGATGTCGTCTGGTTCACCGGAATCGATGCGATCGACGCGACGATCGAAACGATCATCGATCATCTGGATACGCCCCGTGCCGTCGCCATTGAATTGAGCCATGCGGATGACCTTCGCGGCGGGGCGACCGCAATCGTTGGCCGCTTGCGTGCCAAAGGATTTATCGACCACACCCTTGCGATTACCAACGGCCATCCCTTGGTGGTCGCGTTGCGGCCGTTTTGGCTGCGCCGGGTGATTTGATCGGTTCGGATGGCGGGGGGTATCGGAATCGTTAAAGCGTGATGCAGATTGACCGCATCACGCTTTAACGACGCGAGGTGGGGGGCGGAAGCGGTTCGGACCGAATGCGTTCGGCCGGGGCGGAGCGGGGGGCGGGAGCGGAATAATCGCTGCCGCCGCCGCTGCTGGCGGTTGCATCGGACTGGCGCGGGGCGACGGTGATGGTGACGATCGAGCCCAAGACAGAGCGGCGTTCGATCTGCACCGTGGCGGCGCGGTCACCGCGCAGATAGGTCAGGATGCTGGTCTCGCTGGTGATGCTCATCATCGGCTGCCAGCCGAAATTGGGCATCTGCGTCTGGTAGAAATTGGTCATGTCGTTGGCGGAATTGGTCAGCACCATTACCACCCGTCCGGTCCAGCGGTCGCGGTCGGACAGGATCAGCGAACGGTCCTGATCGATACCGGCCCCACTCGGGAGCGGGATGTCGGTGACCAATTGGGGAGAGGTGGAGGGATCGCCACTGTTGGCTGGTGTCGGACTGCGCGTACACGCCGTCTGCGCCAGCAACGGCAACAGAACGACGAGGGTTGCGGCGAGTCGGACAGTGGGGCGCTTCATCCGCTTAAAGGTACGGGGAAATCGGTTGCCGGGCAAGGGGATAGGCGAAAACGCGCCCCGATAGCATAGCGGGGGCGCTGTTCGCGCAAAGGGCTTTGGGTGGGATCAGCCTTTGCTGGCCAGGATATCGAAAATGGCGGCGTTAGCGGCCGGATCGAAAGTGTAGGAACTGCTCTGCGACGACAAAGCGGCAGGCATCAATCCGGTAACCGGGTTGGTCGCCTGACTGGCGGTCGGGTTGGTCTTGGCCTTAGCGGCGATCCGGGTGACGTAATCGTTGGTGAAGGTGTCGCCCATCTTGATCTGAACCGCGTAATTGAGGTCGGCCTTGGGCGGGACCGTCGAATCGCGGGTGATCTTGAGGATATAGGTGTCGGCTTTGACAGTCAGATCGCTGGTCAAAAGTGATTGGTAATTCTCGTAAAGCTTGCCGCTCTTACTGTCGCTGTCGGCGATCATCTGGCCGTTCTGATTCATCAGCTGAACGTGGATCGCCTTGTCCGACTGGGTGGTGAAAGCCAGCTTGCCCGCAGTCATCACCTTGAACTTCAAGTCCTGTTCGGTGTCGGACGAGTTCATGTTGCTGACGACGTTGAGGCGGCTGTCGTTGCGTTTGACCCAGCCGATATCGGTCGCGTTCTGGCGCGTTTGCTTTTCCGGATGCTGGATCAGTTTTTGCCATGCCTTGACCCCGCCCGGAGTGCTGGCGAGGAGGGAAGACGATGTGGAAGAGCTGACACTGTCGGCCATGATCGTAACCTCTTCTGAGGGCGTTCCGGCAATCGGGGCGACCGCCACTTCGGGCAGATAAGAGCGAACCGACTACCTTATTACGATACGCCTTGCTGCGTGACAAAACAACAAGGCCCGTTGGAGGACCATCTTTTGCCCTATGCCATTGTTGATTGAAACGGTACCTGCTCACCCGGCTGGGTGGCGGGCGCGGCCTTTGCGGCTCCGGGCGGGGTTTCCATCAGCCCGGCGGCGATGTTGCGATTGATGTTGATGAGGGTCTCAAGCACCTTCGTTTCGCCACTGAAGGCGCGCGGCGCCGAGGAGACGACATAAGAGGCCAGCGCGATCACGTTGTTGCGGATCTGCGGCGGCAGATCGACCTGATTCTTCTCGATTTCGGAATAGAACAGCAGCCACAGACGGTAATTGAGGCTGACCGCGTCGTAGAGCGCCTCGGGTTCTTTCGAGGTCATCGCATCGTTCAAGGCAATCGCGCACCGGGAGAGGGCGCGCGCTTCGACGGCCCGACCGGTCGACATATCCCGCTGGGTCTGATCGTACGCGTTGACTGTCATTTCTGTGTCTCCTCCGCAGCTTCGCCCAACAACTCACGCTCTACATCGACCAAAGCGTGGCAGGCCATCAAAGCGTCGTAATAACGCTCGACCAAGATCAGTTCCCCGATGTCGGTGATGGGGCCGGTGAGAATGGGCCATGCCGCCACCGCCTCTCGTGCGATCTGATGGTACAGGTCGAACAAAATCGGCTTGTCATCGGCAAGATAGATGCTTTGAGTTAAGAAATATAACCGTCGGACCGGAGTCGTGGCGTCCTTTTCGAGCATGATGCGTTTTTCTCGCAGCACGTTCTCGCTGCCGCTGACGATCAGAACGCAGCGGCCGCTGCCGCCGTTCTGGACCTTGGCCTTGCCGATCAGAATGGATTCGCCTTGCGCCAGGTTAATCTTGAGCGACATCGTTTCCTCTGGAGGGGACCGAGCGTGACTGTAAAGCCCCCGCCGCTCTCAAGGCCACCCGGCATGTCGGTCCCGATCCGGACGGACGGAAAAAGAGCGGCGAGACTGATCCGATATCGGACCATGGCCGATTTATAAGCCATATCGACTCTGCCGTCATGCCGCTTTCGCCGCCAATCTCAGCGCTCGCGGAAGGCTTCATGGCGCAGCTTCAACACCGGCTTGACCAGATATTCCAGCACCGTCCGGGTTCCGGTATGGATTTCGACCGTCGCCTGCATTCCGGGGCTGATGATCCGTTTCGCCGTTTCGTCGCCGATATAGCCGCGGTCGGTCTGGACCACCACCCGATAAAACGGCTGGGCATTGGCGGTCTGGGGGATCGTGGTGTCGGGGGCGACCAGGATCACGGCACCGTCCAGCCCGCCATAGGTGGTGTAGTCGTAGGCGCTGATCTTGACGGTGGCGCGCTGGCCGGTCTGGACATAGCCGCGATCCATCGGGCTCAGTTTCGCCTCGATCTGTAACCGCTCGCGCAGGGGGACCAACTCCATGATCGGATCGCCCGGCTTGACCACTCCGCCGATGGTGTTGGCGCGCAGATTTTTGACGATACCATCGATCGGGCTCAGGATCACGGTGCGGCGCTGCTGATCGGTCGCCTGTGACAGCAATTCGGTGGTGCGGGCGACGTTCAATTCGGCTTCGGCCAGTTCGCTTTGAACGGTGCGCTGGAACCGGCTCTGTTCTTCCTCGATGCGGCTGCGAGCCTCTTGCTGGGCGGCCTGGGCGCGCGGGATCGAGGAGCGCACGGTCTCGAGCTGTCCCTTCAACTCCTCGGTCTGGGATTCGATCTGGACATGCTCCATCCGCGAGGCCAGACCCGACTTCATCAGATCGCGCGACATATCGAGCCGCTCCTGCGCCAGCCGCAGGCTGGTGATCAGCGCCCGCTGACGGGATTCATATTCCTGAACCTCCAGCCCCTTTTGCCGCATCTGGTCCTGCATCACCGAGATCGTGGCGCGCAGGGTCTGGCGGCGGGCCTCGAACGAGCGGCGTTCGGAGTCGGCCAGTTGAGGACGGCGGCGCGCCTCGGCCTCGGGGAAGGCGATTGCCTGGCCGTTCTGCTCGGCCTGCAACCGCGCCCGTTGCAGCATATAGCCGTCAAGCCGGACCTGGAGTTCCTCGCGATTGACCGAACTGACCGGGAGATCGATCTGGAGCAGCGGCGTCCCTTCGGCGACTTCGGCCCCTTCGGTGACATGAATCTCGCGGATCGTGCCGCCTTCAAGATGCTGGATCACCTTGACCTTGCCCTCGGGCACCACTTCGCCCTCGGCGATGGCGACCTCGTCGAGCCGGGCCAACGCCGCCCACACCAGAAAGACCAGGATCAGCACCATCGCGATCCGGGCCAGCGGGCGCCAGGTCGGCAGGGGATAGGTCTCGGCCAGCATGTGGAGCCGGCTGCCGGATTCCAGCGGCGGGGCAGGGTGGGCCAGTGGCGGCAGAACCCAGCCGAGTGCGCTTTGGACCAGCCGGGTTGCCCATCCCCATGCTTTTGTCCGTCGCGGATGAGGCGGGGCGGAGAGGGGGGGAGGAGCGGACTCGTTCATACGCCGCCTCCGACGCTGATATGCACCCCGCCCGGCGCGGCGGTCGGACGGGGGCCGAACAGGCGGTTCAAGGTCTCGGCGGCGGGACCGGCGGCGGTGACCGTCCCCTTGTCCAGCACCACGACGTCGCGGCAGACCGGCAACAGCACCGGGCTGTGGGTGACGATCACCACGGTTCGGCTTCGGCCCAGTTCCGCCAGGGTGGCGCGTAACTCTTCCTCGGCTTGACGGTCGAGGCTGGCCGAGGGCTCGTCCAGCAGCAAGACCGGCGGATCGCCGATCAGGGCACGGGCAATCGCGATCCGCTGGCGCTGTCCCGCCGACAGCCGCGATCCGGCCTCGCCGATCGGGGTGGCGTAGCCGTCGGGCAGATCGACGATATAGTGATGAACCCCGGCGGTGCGGGCGGCGGCCAGGATCGCCTCGTCATCGCACCCTGGCGCGCCATAGGCGATGTTGTCGCGGATGGTGGCGTTGAACAGTACGCATTCCTGGGGCACATAGCCGATCCAGCCCGCCAGTTCGGCGCGGGTGAATTGGGCGATGTCAGCTCCGTCGAGCAGAACCCGACCCTCGGCCGGGGGGTAGAGGCCGAGTAGAATTTTCAACAAAGTGGTCTTGCCGCTGCCGTTGCGGCCGAGGATCGCGGTGAGTCCGCCGGGGCGAATCTCCAGCCGCTCGATCCGGGTGGCGGGTGGCAGTTTCGGGTCGTAGGCGAATGAAACCGACTCGAGCGTGATCCGCCCGGTCGGGCGTTCGCGCCGGATTGCGCTGTCGCGCCGTTCCTCGGTCTCGGCAAAGATGTCACCCAGCCGGTCGACCGACTGACGGAAGGCGGAAAAGCTTTTCCACGCGCCCACCAACTGGTTGATCGGGCCGTACAGCCGCCCCGACAGCATGTTGCAGGCGATCAGCGCCCCCATGCTCAGTTGGTGATCGATAATATAGAGGGCGCCAACCGTGGTCAGGCCGACGCTGCCCAGCATCGTCAGGGTCTGGCCCAGATTGACAAAGCCGTCGGCGGCGGCTCCGCGCCGGATCGATTGTTCGATCGCGGCGGCTTGCCGCTCCTCCCACAATGGACGCAGCGCCCCGTCGAGCGCCACCGCCTTGACCGTGGCCCGTCCGGCGATGATCTCGGCAACCAGGGCGTCGCGACCGGCCTGGGCGTTCTTTTCCTGGCCGCTGGCTTCGGACACGCTGCGGCCCGAGGCCCAGGCCAGGATTGCGAAGGCGGCCAGCAGCAGCACGAACACCAGGGCCAGCGGCTGGCCGATGACGAAGATCACCCCGAGAAAGATGAAGACGAAGGGCAGGTCGGTCAGCAGGATCGCGGTCGCGCCCGACACGGTGTTGCGCAGCGTATCGACATCGCGAAACAGAGTCTGCCAGAACGAGGTCGGTCGGCTTTCCAGGGTGCGCAGCGGTAGTCGGGTGATCTTGTCGAACAAGCGGGTGCCGACATCGACATCAATCCGCAATGCCATCGTCTGCAAAATCCGCCCGCGCGAGGTGCGGATGATCCAGTCAAACGCCAGCAGCAGGGCAACGCCAATGGTCAGCCCCGCCAGCGTCGAGAGGCCGTTATGGCCGATCACCCGGTCATAGACCTGCATCACAAAGATCGGCACCGCCAGCGCCATCAGATTGATGAACAGCGAGGCGATCAGCAATTCCCGCATCACCGAGCGCAGCGGGTCGAGAATGGGTTTCAGCCAGTTTTCGTGTTGCTCGGTCATCATGCCGATTTGGCCTTGGCTCCGGGGCGGATGCAAATGGAAAGTGCAGAGGGCCGGGGCGCAGCCGCGGGCGCGATTGTCGCGGGATAGATCGAAATTGCTTCAATTTCTTCATTGTGAGGACTCGACGAAGCCTGCCCGGCAGGCTATCTGTAATCGATGAAAACGTGTATCGCCCTTCGCCATGTCGCCTTCGAGGACCTCGGTTCGTTCGAGCCGTTCCTCCGTGCGGCCGGGTATGACATCACCTATTACGAAGCCGGATATGACGATCTGGCCGGGCTCGATCCGCTGGCCCCGGACCTGCTGGTGGTGCTGGGCGGGCCGATCGGGGCCTATGACGACGGCCTCTATCCGTTTCTGCGCGACGAATTACGGCTGATCGATGCGCGGCTGGCCTCGGGCCGTCCGCTGATCGGCCTCTGTCTTGGCGCGCAATTGATGGCCCGGGCCCTGGGGGCCAGTGTCCATCCCAATCCGGCCGGGCGCGAGATCGGCTGGTCCCCGCTGACCCTGACCGAGGCGGGCAAGGCTTCGCCGCTGGGGGCGCTGGCGGGGATCGATGTGCTGCACTGGCATGGCGATACCTTCGACCTGCCTGCCGGTTCCGAGGCGCTGGCCTCGACCGCAATCACGCCCAATCAAGCGTTCCTGCACGGTCCGGCGGCGCTGGGGCTGCAATTCCATGTCGAGGCGACAGCGCGCGGGCTGGAACGCTGGTTCATCGGTCACGCCGCCGAAATCGGTCATGCCGGTCTGTCGGTGACCGACCTGCGTGCCGCCACCGCCCGTCACGCCGCTGCGCTCGAGCGGCAGGGAACCCGGCTGCTGGCTCACTTCCTCGATCGGCTTCGACCTTTGGCCTAGTCCTGCCTGTTCAGTGTCTTTGAACCATAGTATGATCGGTGAGGATCGGAGGGGCTATAACCTTGGACCAGATGCTCAACGAGGAAGACGTCAAGCGGCTGCTGTCGAACCCGGACGGGGAGACGCGGATCGAGATCGCTGGCAAAATCGCTTCCCAGCATCAAGGTCTCAGCAGCTCGGAACGGAAGATGGCCGAGGACATCTTCCGCCTGATGGTTCGTGATGCCGAGGTCCGGGTGCGCGAGGCCCTGGCCCGCCAACTCAAAGACAATCCGACTGTTCCCCACGATGTCGCCCTGGCGCTCGCCAACGATGTCGATGATGTGTCTCTGCCGATGCTGCAATTCTCCGAGGTGCTGACCGACGAGGATTTGCTTGATATCATTCACAGCCAGAATGCGGCGGAGAAGCAGGTCGCGGTCGCCTCGCGTCAGACCGTGTCGTCCAGCGTCGCCGACGCCTTGGTCGAGACCGGCAACGAACATGCGGTTGCCACCCTGGTTTCGAACGAAGGCGCCGACCTCACCGAAAACACCCTGTCTCATGTCGTTGATCGCTATGGCGAAAGCGAAAGCGTCGGCAAATCGCTGGTCGAGCGCAAATCGCTCCCGGTATCGATTGCCGAACGTCTGCTGACCCAGGTGTCCGAGAATTTGCGCCAGCATCTGATCGCTCGCCGCGATCTGTCACCCGAAGCGGTGGCTGCGGTGATGATCCAGGCGCGTGAATTGGCGGTGTTGGGGCTGTCCAACTCCGAATCCGAGGCCGCGCCGCTGGTCGAACACCTCTATCAGGTCGGGCGGCTGACGCCGTCGATCATTCTGCGCGCCGTCAGCATGGGCGACATGCCCTTCTTCGAAGTGGCGTTGGCCAAGCTGGCCCGGATCAAGGTCGAAAACTGCCGGACCCTGATCCACGATGCCGGTAAACGTGGGTTTGAAGCGCTGTTTGAAAAGGCCGGGCTGCCCCGTCCTTTTTTTGCCGCGATGCGCGCCGCTGTCGATGTTTCCTATGAAATCGAGTATGACGGCGGACCCCATGACCGCGAAAGGTTCTCGCGCCGGATGATCGAGCGGATTTTGACCCAGTATGGCGACCTTGGTGTCGAGTTTGAGAATGACGACCTCGAGTATCTGTTGGCCAAGCTGAATCGTCTCCCCGCCTCCGTGATGGGCCAGTGACACTTCGGTCGCGGCTGACGAGGAACTAAGGGATGGCTACTGCCACTGCGATTCCGCCCAAGAAACCCGATCCCGATGCGCTTAACCGTCGTGAGATCATCACGACCATCAAAGGGCCGGTCACCGAACGTCTGACCAGTTTGATTCCGGCGCTGGCGAGCTTTCCCGATCCCTATGCCTCGGTTCTGGCGACGCCGGAATTGCTTCATGCCTGTATGCAGCTGATCCGGACCCGTCGCGAGCATTTCCAGGATTTTCTGGTCGATGCCTCGGGCGCTCCGGTGACCGAGGATGACCGGCCGCTCCGCTGCGATCGCAGCCTCGACCAGATCATCAGCATGGTGGTGCGGTCCGGCGCCAAGGCCTATGGAATCAAGCGCTTCGTTCCGACCGAAGCCCCGAAGACTCCGGTCAAGACCGAGCCCAAGACCCTGCTGGAAAAGCTGACCTCTCTGGTGTCGGGCAAGTGGGGCGAGGCCGAAATCCCCAAGCCGCAGCCGACCCAGGCCGACCATTTCTATAACGCGATCAAGGATTACCTTGATTACGACTGGCAAGTACCGCTGATCCCCTATTTCGCCGAACTGCCGGTCAAGCTGATCCGCGAATTGGGGCGCGGCCTGACCACTCTGCGCACCCCCGAAGGCATTGCCGCGCTGGCCGATATCGGCCGCCACAGCATGGATCAGGCCAAGCGGATCATGTCCGACGCGATGATGCGCGAGATGCTCGACACCCAGCCGCTGGCGGCGAAGGGGATCGCCTTCCTCGGCAAGGAGCGCTACGACTTCCTGCACGGTGCCGTCTACGAAAAGATGGGCGAAAAGTTCTGGGAGATGTGTGTCGATTGCGACCGGCTGGAAGCGATGGAGGTCCAGAACGCCAAGGATCTCGAGCAGATGGCGACCCATCTTCACATCCTGTCGGCAGACTCGATCAATCAGATCATCCGCTTCCTGCAATTCTCGCAGATTCCGATCTTCCTTGATGTCGGAACCGAGAAATTGGGCGAAGAAAAATTCACCGAAATCTTTGGGACGCCCGGTAACAAGAAGCTGACCAAGATGTTCTGCGAGAAGATCTCGGTCGCCAAGCTTGACCTTGACGATCCCGACGCCGATCTGCGCCGCAAGCTGCCCGATATCTTCACCGCTTATCTGCGTGCCCCGGCAGATTTCGAACGCGGGCTGTGAGGGAATGGGGGGCGGATGCCCCCCGCAGCCGATGATGCGATTCCCTAGGGATGCGTTGTGTCGCGGGCGAGGCGGAACCCCAGATTGATGAAACGGAAATCCTGGGCGAACCACATCCGTTTGGCCGAGCGGAGATGCACCGGGCTGTTGCCCCACGATCCGCCGCGCAGCACGCGGGGACAGGCGGCCCGATCCACCCTGGCCCGGCCATCGGATGGCGCGCCGCGATAGGTCGGCGACCAGCAATCCTCGGTCCATTGCCAGACATTGCCGGACATGTCGTACAGCCCGAACGGATTGGGGGGGAAGGATCCCACCGGCGCAGTCGAGCGGCCGCCCCAGGAACTGCCGCATCCGTCGCAATTGGCTTTCCCCTGTCCGATGTCGTCGCCCCAGGAATAGCGGGTGTCGGTTCCGGCCCGCGCCGCATATTCCCATTCCGCCTCGGTCGGCAAGCGATAGGATTGCCCGGTCTTCTCGTTCAGACGACGGATATAGGTTTGGGCTTCGGCCCAACTGATGCTCTCGACCGGAAAGGACTGGCCGCGAAAATGGCTGGGGTTGGTCCCCATCACCGCCGTCCAGTCCGCCTGAGTCACCGGGTAAATCGCCAGCGCGAACGGCTTGGCAATGGTAACCGGATGGCGCGGCTCCTCGCCGGGCTCGCGGGCCGGATCGGTGGTGGGACTGCCCATCTGGAATCGCCCCGCCGGAATCTCGACCATTTCGGGACAATCGCGGCAATCGCGGAAGACCGGGGCGCTGTCGGCCGATTGGGGGGCGGCGAGAGCGGCAATGAAAAGAAGGGCAAGCGGCAGTGCCGCCGCTGTGGTCAGACGTCGAGGCATGAATCCTCCGGCAAGAAAGGGGCAAATTCCATCCTATCTCCCCTGTCTTGAACCAATGGTGACGCGCGGGTTCATGTCCGGTTAATCTTCGAGACGCGAGAGTACCCGCCGGTCCGACATCTGGGCCGCAACGCCTATTGTCCGCGCGAGGGAGACCCGGGATCATGTCGATGTGTCAATGCGGTTCGGGTCAGTCCTTTGACGGCTGTTGCGGCCCGCTGATTGCGGGCGAGCGGTCGGCCCCCACCGCCGAGGCGTTGATGCGGGCGCGCTATACCGCTTTTATTCGGGGCGATCTCGGGTATCTCGACCGCACCCTGGCTCCGGAAAAGCGGGCCGAATTCGACCGCGACGAGGTCGGCGAGTCCGCCCAGGAGGCGGTCGCGGTCGGACTGGAGGTTCGTGTTGCGACCGGCGGCGGCGAAGCCGACACGGACGGGACGCTGGAGTACATCGCCCGCTTCAAAATGCGGGGACAGCCCCACCTGCATCATGAACTGGCGACGTTCCGGCGTCAGGATGGCGAGTGGGTCTATGTCGATGGCACGGTCAGCCCCAAGACCGCGCCGCGAACGGTGACCAAGGTCGGGCGTAACGAGCCGTGCCCGTGCGGATCAGGGAAGAAGTTCAAAGTCTGCTGCGGCGGCTGAGGCGAGGATGGAGCGCCGGTTCGCCTGTACCGCCTGCGGGAAATGCTGTTACGGCCTGTTGCCGCTGACACTGGACGATGCGCTTGCCCATGCCGGGCGCTTTCCGCTGGGGGTGATGCTGACGCCCGTGCGGCCGGGGCATAAATCGTTCGACCTTACCCTCCGACTGGGCAGCGCGGTCCGCTTGCCCAACCGGCGTCAGATCGCGGTGCGGATCAGCCCGGTATCCTATCTGCCGCCGACACTGGCCTGTCCCGAACTGGCCGCCGACGGGCTGTGCGCCATTCACCGCGACAAACCAGTCCGCTGTCGGACGATGCCGTTCTTTGCCGCCCGGGACGAACGCGATCAGTCGGCGCTGCTGATCCCGCGTTCTGGCTGGGCCTGCGATGTCTCGGCCGCTGCTCCGGTAGTCTATCGCGATGGAGCAATCGTCGCCCGCGACGACTTCGAAACCGAAGCGCGGGCGATGCGCGATCAGGCTCCGATCCTGCGTGCCTATGCCGACACCCTGGTTGCGACGGTGCCGGGGGTGGTGGAGAAACTGACGGCGGCGGCGGCCAAGCCCGTCGGTGGCGAGCTTCTGGTCGGGTTTTCCACTCTGTTGCGACGACTGGATACGGTCGATCGCGCAGAAATCGCTGCGCTCCAGGTCCCGGTGCTGGCCGACGTTGCCGCCCGCACCGGGTCCGATCCTGGATTCGCCGCTTTTACCGGCCAGTACCGCACCTGGGAGCAGGAGATGGCCCGGCTGGCCCGGCGCGGCGGTATAGGGACATAATCGTTTCTTTTGCCGCGATCACTCAACGATCAGCTTGATCGTTTGGTTCTGTCCGCCGCAATCACAGGTGATCTGATAGATCCCGGGGTCCAACGGACCGACGTCGGTTCTCGCTTTTCTCAGATCGCCGGGGAGAGAGGTGCCCCGGGGCGAGATGGTGGTGACCCAGGTCGCAGGCACATCAAGCGAAGGGAGTCCGATCTGCGGGCTGGAGATGCTTGTCGCGGTCGGACCGATCGCCGCTGCGGTCAGGTGAAACGGCGTGTTGGCCGGAACCTTGATCTCGTGAGGGTGCATATGGTCGTCGTTAATAACGACAGAGCGTATCATCCGATCACTGCATCCGGCGACGCCGATAGATGCCACTGCAAAAATTATAGAAGCGATCTTTCTCATGTCGTCATTTGCCTTAAGTCTTATCCCCTGCGAAGGGGGTGCGTTGTTTTCATTAATGAAAAAATAGCATCACCCCTCTGAACCGAAGATGATCCTGTTGTTCATCTTCGGTTCATTCTCGTGAGCTGACAGGAGGGACTCAGGTCCGGGTCTGATGGGTGACCAGCCATTCCCGGATGAGTCCCGCCGAGAACATCCGGTAGAGCACCGGCAGGATCACCAGGGTCAGCAAGGTCGAGGAGACCAAACCGCCCACCACCACGGTTGCCAGAGGTCGTTGCACCTCCGACCCGACGCCGTTCGACATCAACATCGGAATGAGCCCAAGCGCGGCGATAAAGGCCGTCATCAGCACCGGACGGAGGCGAGAGAACGCGCCGTGGGTGATCGAATGGCTGATCGGCATTCCTCCCAGAATGTTCTGGTTGATTGCATTGACCATCACCACGCCGTTCAGGACGGCGACGCCGAACAGGGCGATGAAGCCGATCGACCCCGGCACCGAGAGATATTGTCCACTGAGCAGAAGGGCAAAGATGCCGCCGATCATCGCCAGAGGGACGTTCAGCATGATCAACGCCGCCTGACCGACCGAGTGGAAGGCGAAATAGAGCAGCAGGAAGATCATCGCCAAGGACAGCGGCACGACGATCATCAGCCGCCCCTGAGCCCGTTCCTGGTTCTGGTACTGCCCGCCATAGACGACGGTGTAACCGGGCGGCAGCGTGACCTGGGTTTCGATCGCCTGACGCAATTCGGCGACCAGGCCGCCCATGTCGCGCCCTTCGACGTTGGCCTCGATCACGATGCGGCGCTGAACGTCGTCGCGGCGGATCTGGGGCGGGCCGCTATCGATGACGACTTGGGCGACGTCGCCCAGTTTGACCCAGGCTCCGTTGCCAGCCTGGATCACCAGATCGCGAATGGCTTCCGGGGTGGCGATGAAGCGATGATCGAGGCGCAGATAAATGTCATAGCGCTCGTTGCCGCGAATGATCTGTCCGGCTCCGACCCCGCCGATTGCTTCCGACACCAAGGCCATTACCTGACCGACCGGAATGCCATAGCGGGCGAGGGCCTCGCGGTTCGGGGTAATGGTCAACTGAGCCTCACCCGCGATCTTTTCCATCGCGACGTCGCGGGTGCCGGGGATGCGTTTGACCAGCGACTCGATCTCCTGCCCCTTGGCAGCCAAAACATCAAGGCCAGGTCCGAACAGTTTGATCGCCAATTGGGCTTTGACACCGGACATCAATTCATCGACCCGCGAGGCGATTGGCTGGGAGAACGACAATTGGAGGCGGGCATCACCGACATCGATTTTTCCATCTGCGCCTGAAGCGCCTTGCGGTTGGACGCAGTGGTCCAGTCGGCGACCGGCTTCAAGCCGACGAGAATCTCGATGTTGCTGACCGGCTCGGGATCGCCTCCCAGTTCGGCCCGGCCGATCCGGCTCGACGCGTAGGTCACCTCCGGGAAGGCCTGAAGCCGCGCCTCCAGCTTGGTCGCCACCCCGAGAGCGGTGTCGAGACTGGACGCGGCGGGAAGCGTGACGCGGATGTTAAGGGTACCTTCCTCTAATTCCGGCATGAACTCGGTGCCGATGAGGGGAAGTGTCGCCAGCGACACGACAAAAAATCCCAGCGCGCCCAGCACGACCTTGCGCGGGTGGCGCAACGCGGCGGGAAGAACCTTGCCGTAAAACCGTTCGATCGGCGGAAAGATATAGCTGTCCTTGTGGTGTACCCCGGCCCCCAGCAAGTAAGTCGCCAGCGCCGGGATCACCACCAGGGCGACGAGAAGGGACGCCGCCATGGCCAGAACAATGCTGACCGCCATCGGCTGGAACAGCTTGCCTTCGACTCCTTCCAGGCTGAACAGCGGGGTGAACACCACGATGATGATGATGACGGCAAAGAACACCGGACGGCTGACCTCGCGGGCGGCCTGCTGAATCCGCAACGTGAGTCCGCTGGACCCACCCGGACCTCCCGCCAGCGACGGCGGGCGGGGCTGGGTGATGTGAACGAAGATGTTCTCCATCATCACCACCGAGCCATCGACCATCATGCCGATCGCGATGGTCAGCCCTCCCAACGACATCAGGTTGGCGGAAATGTCGAGATAGGACATCGCCATCAATGCCAGACCCGCCGAGATCGGCACACTGAGCAGGACCAGCAACGCAGCGCGCAGATTCATCAGAAACAGGATCAGAACCACGATCACCAGGACAAAGGTCTCGAGCATCGCCTTGACCACGGTGGCGACGGCCTTGTCCACCAGATCGGACTGGTCATAGATCGGATCGAGCGTCACGCCCGCGGGCAGCGCTTTCTGGATCAGGGGCAGGCGTTCCTTGATGCCGTCGATCGTCGCCTTGGTGTTGGCTCCGACGCGCTTCAGCACAATACCGCTGACCACTTCTCCCATCGGCGTCATCGTCCCGTCGGGCTCGCGCACGGTCATCGTCACCGCGCCCTGGCGGACCTCGCCCCCGAAAAGAACCCGGGCGACATCGCGCACCCGCACGACGACGCCTTTGTCCTCCTTGATCGGCACGTTGGCGATATCGTCGAGCCCCTGATTGCCGCTGCGCATCATGCCGATGCCACGGATCACCAATTGCTCGGCGCCCTGGTCGAGAAACAGCCCTCCGGCATTGCGGTTGCTGGCCTCGATCGCATCGCGGATATCGTCGATCCGCACGCCATAGGACAATAATTTGCTCGGATCGACACGGACCTGATACTGCCGCACTTCGCCACCGAACGAGAGCACCTGGGTCACGCCGTCCACCGGCATCAGCAGAAGCTTGACGACCCAGTCGTTCAGCCCGCGCAGGGCCATCGCGTCGAATTGCTGGGGGTCTTTGGTCCGCAGCACATATTGAAACACCTGACCGATCCCCGAGGTGTTGGGACCGATCTGGGGCAGTCCGGCCCCGCTCGGAATCTGGCTCTTGGCCGTTTGCAGCCGTTCGAACACCATCTGGCGGGCGAAATAGAGGTCGGTTCCCTCCTTGAACACCACCGTCACCACCGACAGGCCGGTTCGGGAAATCGAGCGAACCTCCTCGACGTTCGGGGCGGCGTACATCACCGCCTCGATCGGGTAGGTGATCAGTTGCTCGACTTCCTCGGCGGCCAACCCGTTGGCTTCGGTGTTGACCACGACCTGAACGTTGGTGACGTCCGGGAAGGCGTCGAGATTGAGCTTGGGGAGCAGGATAGCCGCCGCCGCGATCAGGGCGAGCAGGCCAAGAACCACGATCTGGCGATTGACGATGCCAAGGTCGATCAGTCGATTGAGCATGTCTGACGCCTTCTACTGAGCAGAGCCGGTGACGTTTTTGTCGAGTTCCGACTTAAGAAAGAACGCGCCGCTGGTGACGATTCGCGACCCAGCGGTCAGTCCTTCCACCTGGGACTGACCGCTGGCGGTCTGCACCACCCTTACCGGGACCGGAGCCAGTCCGCCGTCCTTATCCTCGACGAACACCACCCAGCCGCCATTGGCATTGCGGATCACGGCATCGGTCGGCACGACGAGTCCGGCCGACGATTCCCCGGGCTCCAGATCGACCTGGACGAACTGCCCGGGATTGAGCGCGCGTGTCGGGTTCTCGGCTTCGAGGCGAACCCCCAACGTTCGGGTCCGCTCATCCAGGGACGGCAGGATCTGTTTGACGACGGCCTTGGTCCGGCCCGACGCAAGCCGGATTGAGGCCGAGGCGCCGGGGACCAGCGTTCCGGCCAGATCGGCATCGACGCGGGCCTCGACCCAAACCGTCGCGGTGTCGGCGACCTCGAACAGCGGCTTGCCCGCCTCGACCATTTCCCCGATCCGAAACGAATCCGAGGTGACGATCCCGGCTTGCGGAGCCGTCAGAGTGAAAATGCCGGGGGTCCGGTTGTGGCCGTCTCTGGCCAGGGCCTCGATCTGTGCCGAGGACAGGCCATAGGTCAAAAGGCGGGCGCGGGCCTGCTGACGTCCGACCTCGGCTTCGATCCAGCGTTTTCCGGCGACGATGTCGCGCCCCAGATCCTGAACCCGCCGCCACTCGCGCTCGGCCAGCACATAACCGGCTTGGGCGTCGGCGACCTCGACACTGAACAGGGTGGCAAGCGGCTGCCCCTGTCGGACCGTCTGCCCCAGAACCGCGTGCCGGTTCTGGATTACGGCGGGAATGCGACTGGAGACGAGACTGGAGCGATAGCGGTTGGGTTGGACTTCGCCCGGAAACGACATCCCGCCGGACAGGGATTTGCGCTCGACCGTCCCGATCACGATCCCCGCGGCGTCCCGCTGCTGGGGCGACAGCACCAACCCTGCCGGAGCCGCTGCCGCCGCAGGGACGACGGGGGCAGCAACGTCTTGCTTCGGCGCGGGAGCAGGATCGCGAGACAGCGCCGCCCCCGCCATGGTCACGGCCGTCCCGATCATGGACACGGCCAACACAGCGGTCATTGCACGGTGGGAAAAATGTTTCATGGTGCAAGTCCCATAAAGGTCTCGAAGCCGTTGGACGCCTTGAGGACAGTGGCGAGAGAGGTCCAGGCCGAGGTCTTGAGCTCGCTCCCCTGCTGGGCAACGCGGGCGGTTTCACGGATCTGGATGAAATAGTCGGTGGCGGTGATTTCCCCGCCCAGCCACATCCGCTCCATCAAGGCGGCCTGCTGCTCGATCGGAGCCATCGCCTGATCCCGCCACATCCGCCAGCCACGATGCGCCTCGACATAGGAGGCGCGGGCCGCCGCCAGTTCCGTGGCGATTTCGCGCCGGGCGGTGGCCTCCGCCGCTTCCGCCGTCACCAGGCCGCGGCCCGAGGCCCGGACTTTGGCCGAGCCGGAATTCAGCACCGGAATCGGCACCGACACGCCGAAGGTGACGAGAGTCGCGTCACCCTCGCTCCCCCCGCCCAGCCGGAAGGTCGGGTCGGGAATTCGCTCTTCCTCCGACAGCCGCAGTTCCGACCGCGCCACCTCGACCCGCGCGCGCAAGCCGCGAAGGATGGGGTGGCGATCCAGGACGCGATCGATATCCTCTCCCACCACGGCGTCTTCGATCGGAAGCTGAGGCGGCAATTGGGCGATCTCGTCGGGAACGCAGGCGCAAAGACCACGGACTTCCTCGCGAGCACGGGCCAGATCGACCCGGGCGTCGGCGCGGAGCCGGGCGGTTTCCGCCAGGGCCAGCCGTGCCAGCGACAAGTCCGCCGCCGAACTGTCACCAGCCTTGCGTTGCCGTTCGGCCAACCTCATGAAACTGGCCATGGCCGCTTCTTGCCGCGCGGCCAGGGCTTCCTTGTCCAGGGCACCCTGATAGCGGGCAAGGCGGGTCAGGGCTTCGGACACCAAGGCCAAACGCGCTTCCGCCTCTCCGGCATTGGCGACGTCAACCCCCTGGGTGCCGATTTCGCTCCGTCGCTGCTGTTTGGCGCCGAAATCGGTGGTCAGGGACACTTCGACGACACGGGTCCACGTCGTCTCTCCGGTGCCGCTGTCCGTCCCCGCTGGGGTTCGTTTGTGCTCGCCGCTGAAACCCAATTCGGGGTTGTAGAGCGGTTGGGCCAAAACCTCGGCTTCGGCCCGCGCCCGTTCGACATCGCTGCGGGCCTGATGCGACCGGGGATGCTCGGCCAGAACCTTCTCCAGATACGGCGTGATCGCCGTGAGGGACGGTTCAACGGCTTGCGCGGTGGTCGGAAAGATTAATTGGCTCGCTGCTGCTCCAGCGGCGCAGATCAACGATAATCGAAAGGATTTCGACGGCGGCCGAATTGTAAGAGTCGGGAGAGGGGATCTGGATTTCATGATGGCTTTCAACTCGGAACGACGATGTGAAGCCCAATGGACAGTGCCTATCCACAGACATCGACGTTTCATTGCCTAACATGAAAGATGTGACCCTGCTCTGAACGCTCCATTCACCTTTCGTTAATGTCGGTGCTTGTGTAGGTGTATAGACGTATTGAATTTCTCAGCGGATATTTATTTTTATTGAATTTGATTATCAAGATGAAAATGAATGATGTGATGGGAAATGCTTGAATATGTGCGGCGGATATAACCGCATATATCAGGGGGGCAGGGACGGGTTTGCTGTTTATGGCCCCGCGTGGGGGGGCACGGGTTCCTTGCATGGTATATAAGGTACCTTATGCAGTTTCGATCCACGCCCCCGCGTGGGGGGCACGCGACACCCATACGCCATGGATGTTCGGCTCTCCGTTTCGATCCACGCCCCCGCGTGGGGGGCGACCGCAGGGGGCATCCACCCCGCAGCCGCCCTACACGTTTCGATCCACGCCCCCGCGTGGGGGGCGACGCGGACGCTTGGGCCTTACATCCCCTCCCAGACAACGTTTCGATCCACGCCCCCGCGTGGGGGGCGACCAGCAACCAGCCACGACGCGACGCCATCGGCATCGT